>JANLTA010000359.1:0-2553 GCA_031362705.1 Gemmataceae bacterium
GTCACGCCGAGGATCACGCTGATGCGACGACGATCCACATTTTCCTTCAGCAGCCCTGCATCTTCCAATGTCATTTTGGCGACGACTAGGCCGAGAAGCTGTGCGGTATCAATCGCTTCGAGGTCGCGCGGGGCAATGCCGAATTCGCCGGGACGGAAAGGAAACTCATCAAGGAAGCCGCCACGTTTGGCATACGTTTGGTCCGGCTTCTTCGGGTCGGCGTCGAAGTAGTCGTCAGGGTTCCAATGCGTCGGCGGCACGGGGCCGATGCCATCGACGAGGTTTTTGATGTTGGACCAATATTCGTCCACGCTGTTGGCTTTGGGAAATAAACAACCCATGCCGACGATGCCCAGCGGCTCGTTGTTGCACTTATCGAGATGTTGTGATGTCTTTGTCATTGGCTTAGTTATCGTTTTCATTCATGGTTGGGGCAATGCGGGCGACTTCGGCCGGCACGGCGACACCCTGGGCTTTCAACATGTTGATGCGAGTGTGAATGGCCGCCCCGTGCATCAATGCCCGCGCCACCGTAGCAACGCGGCGGTTTTGCGGCTGTTCGAGGAACGAGCCGCGAGTCCATTCGTTGAACGCGCCCATCGCTGGGCCACACCATACCTGATAATCGAGCTGCCGGCTCGGCTCGCCGGCGTTGGCCCAGCGCGAAGATAAGCCAAGATACCACCGGCACATTAGAGCGAGCTTGTGTTTCGGTTCGGCTTCGGCTCGGGCTAACTGGTGCGGATCGCGACCGGACCAAAAGTCGTAAGTTTGTTTCCAAATCTCCTCCAACGGGGCGCGGAAGAGTTCCTTCTCTAACCGGGACAGCTCGGCGGCCGGAATCGCTTCGAGACTATCGTAGTCGCGAAAAACTTCGTAAAGCCGAGCCGCACGCATTGCAAACATGGTACCACGTTTGAGAACCTGCACCCGGACGCCCATCTCGAACATGTCGGCGGCAGGGGCCATGATCACGTCGGCCTGCCCGGCTTCCGCCAACATGCGGCGAACGATGTCGGATGAGCCGCTTTCAACACACGCTTGATTGATGGAGCCGGTGACAACGTACGCGGCACCCAAAGCAAATGCCGCAGCGACCGATGCTGGCGTTGCGATGCCGCCGGCGGCGCCGACCCGAAGCGGTTGGGCGTAACGGTACTGATCTTGTAGGCGATCGCGAAGTGCCACCATCGTTGGCAATAGGGCGATGAGTGGGCGGTTATCCGTGTGTCCGCCGCTGTCAGCCTCAGCTGTCAAATCCTGGGCAACCGGAACGTCGCGGGCAAGTTCGGCTTGGGCCGTTGTTAAGTCCCCACGAGCAATCAATTCACGAACCATCTTCTCCGGTGCGGGTGCGAAAAACTTGGCGGCGACTTCGACGCGGGATACTTTGGCAATGACGCGATTGGGTGTTTCGATTGACCCATCATGTGCCCGGCGAATGCCGTGAAGGCGATAACGCACCAGCGGCAAAGTGAGGTCCAGAAACGCGGAAGCCTCGATCAGTCGCACGCCGCGGCGAATGAACAAGTCGGCAACGGCGGCTTCGGTCGCCATCTCGTGCGGACTGTGGATGAGGTTGCATCCGAACGGGGCATCACTCAATACGGATTGCAATTGATCGACGGCAGATGTGACACGCTCGACTGACAATCCTGCTGCACCAAAGAAGCCCAACATGCCGGCCCGGCTCATGGCTGTTACGATTTCGACCGAGCCAATGCCATTGGCCATCGCGCCAGTCATGTAGGCGAAACGCAAGCGGTGATCGTCGCGAAAGGTGGGGTCGCCAAGTTGTTCCGGAGGAATTGCCGGGACGAAGGCGACAATCGGTTCGCCGTCATCACTCAGCGCGCCACTCTGAGCCAATGCCGTGCCATCACCGGTCTTCACAAACCATAGCGGCAATGTTGGATCATGCAATGCGGCTTGCCAGGCGTATACATCCAATGTCGGCTCGGTCGGCCCGGAGTCCCATGCTCCCAGCGCGCGCGTGCCGCCTAGCAATGGCGATGGTCGAGTTCGGACCGTCGTCGGCATGTTTTCCCAGTTTGGCGGCCTTCGGGAGTGCGGAATCACCGCAAGACACACAAGAGGAATAGTTTACGACTTGAAGGCCACTCCTCCAAGCCGCGGCGAAGCGATCATGCATTGTTTCGTTGCGTGTTTTAGGACGAGTCGCGGCGGCGGCCTGACAATTTCTTACGATGGCCGCCGAAGTACAAATTACAGTAGAATAACTGCGTTCCATTGAGAGCATTCCTGGAGCCGACCATGTCAACGTTCATTCGTTTGATTGCGTTAACACTGTGCGCTGCCTTCACGGGTTGCATGTTGGCTGAAGTCGGGCCGCCGGTTACCGGGTCGGGCGTCGCCAAGTCGGAAGACCGCGCCATCAACGGCGTGACAAGGATTACCCTGAGCAACATCGGCACGATCACTATTAAACAGTCCGACAAAGAATCCCTCACGATAAAGGCCGATGACAATATCGTTCCGTTGATTGAGAGCGATGTCTCGGGCGGAACGCTCACCTTGGGCCTCAACAAGGGC
>JANLTA010000379.1:0-6273 GCA_031362705.1 Gemmataceae bacterium
GTTGCTTCAACGCAGCCAAGAATGACTTGCGGTTTCAAATTGGCAGTTGTCGGCGGCGTTGTACTTCAGAATTGGCACGGCCACGAACCACTTTTGGCGGTGGGACAGGACGACCCGTTCGATATCAACCTCATCGTGACCCCCGACGGGTTTAAAGGATCGGTCAATGGATCTCCCGTCGAGGTAGTGGGGACAAAGGAACTACGCAGTGGTTTCAATATCGCCAAAACGAAGCGCGCATTGGCTTCAAATGAATACACGTTGTCGCCCCAGGGCGCATGTGGCATCTACGTCCGCGAGGCCGTCATTGATGTGCTTCACGTGACCATCACACCACTCGAACCGGAGAACTAAAGCGTGGCAAGTATCACGGTGACCGAACAAAGCGACAAGTGCATCTTTACCATCACGATGCCGTCCGAGGTGCCGGTCACCGCACAGATTTTCGATGACAACGGCGTTGACATTTCACAGGACGAAGCCGGCAATCCCGGCCCCGTCACGATGACCGACAATGGCAACGGCACGTATACTGGCGTGGTAAAAATCTGCGGCGTGAGTTCCGGCAAGACCATCAAAATTGCGGTTTGCACGACATCGGACCCGGATAATTGCGAATACCATTCGATCACGCTCAATCACGATTGTCCGGCTTGCGAAGGGGCGGCGATGATGGAGATGGCTGCGGCTCCGCAAATGGCCGCGCCCATCATGTCGAAACCAGTCGCCAGGAAAGTGATTTCGAAGGCGAAAGCCAAACCGAAATCGGCACCCAAATCCAAGCCGAAAGTCAAATCCAAAGCCGCCAAACCGGCGGCCAAGCCGAAAAAAGCCAAGGCGAAGGCCAAGGCAAAAGCGAAACCGAAATCGCCAGCTAAGGCTAAGAAAGCCAAGCCGGCAAAGAAGAAGGTCGCTGCAAAGAAGAAACGCCGGTGATTGGGGTAAGCGGCGGTAGTTGAATCCGTCTTGATCTTTTCGGCAGTTTCTGCCATCGTTCCGGGTTGAACCGACCGGTGGACGGTTGGCCTTTTCACGGATGGGTGCGGACATGGCCACGGACACGGCCCCAGCCGGTACATCGTCGGCGACACGCCAATGGCAGGTGCCGGTCTTCTTTCTTGGTATTGTCGCCCTCGCGGCGGTGGCCGTCGGCCGGCCCTATCTCGTTCAACTCAATCTTTCCAGCGATCGCCGCTTGATCGAAGATGCTAGGAACGATCTTTCCGGTGATGCGACCGCGCTGAATCGAGCCGTCAGTAACGCGCAAAAAGTGGTTGATAGCACTGAAGCCGCACCCAAACTTCGCGGTGAAGCGCATTTTATTGTCGGTACGATCATGTTGAAAAACGCGGAATCGCAGCCGGCGGATGCCGGGCCACTTTTCCAGCAAGCAAAACACCACCTTGAACAAGCCGATCGACTCGGCGTTCCAGAAACCGATCGGACGGCCCTGACTATACGTCTCGCCAAGGCATGGTTGGCCACCAATGCTGACCCGGAGTTGGCCGTGCGCGCCTTAAGCCGCGCCGCTGAAACGAGCGATGATCCGTTTACGGCCTACGGACTGTTGGTCGAAGCGCTACGTCGGCAGAAGCCGCAGAATTCGCAGGCGTTGCTAGAAGCGACAAGGCAACAGGTTGCTCGCGCACCGACTACCGCCGATGTCACTCAACTGTCGCGAGTACGAATGCAGTTGGCCGAAATGTTGCTGCAAAACAAGAATAGCCGCGATGCCCGTGTCGTCTTGACGCGACTCGTGGCCGATGCGCCGCCAGATCTGCTCTACGCCGCAAGAAAAATGCTCGCGGCATGTCATGAAGAAGCGCAAGACTGGCCGGCAGCCGCCAAGACGTGGGAACAACTTCGCGATGATCCACGGCTTCCGGCCGCGGAAAAGCCTCGTGTGTTATTGGCACTCGGTAAAGCACTGGTCCAAAATCAGCGACACCATGAAGCCGCGATTGCATGGCAGACCGCTGCGGCGACAGGTGGTCCCGAAGCTCAAGCGGCAGGATTGCGTTTGGCAGAGTGGCGGTGCGTCAACGATCCGCGCGGGGCATTAACAGCATTGGCCGATGCATTAGGTGCGGTCTCCAATCCCGAGAGTTACACGAATGATCTGGTTTCACTCGACGACTTGCGGGCCATTATTGACCGCTGCAGCGAACAGATGCGCAATCGCGGGGAATTCGAGTCGGCGGTCGAACTAGCTAAGCTGTACGCCAAAGTTGCTGCACCAGGCCGGGCGCTCGTTCAACAAGCGGAGGTGACTGCCGCGTGGGCAGAGGATCTGACGAAAAAAGGCCAACCCGCCGCGACGCAATTGACCGAAGCGGCCCGCACCTATTTGGCGGCCGCATCCGCAACAACGAATAGCACCGACTCCGCCAACTGGCTTTGGCATGCCGCCGACCTGGCTCAGAAAGCTCCCGACAGTGCTTTGGCGCTCGATGCGCTGAATCGTTACGTGCAAATGGAGTCGGTTGTCGGCCCGGAACGCGTGGCCGCGGAGCTATATACCATTGGTGGTGTTCACGAGCGTGCGAAGAATCTCAACGAAGCGCGCACGGCCTACCAACGCAGTGCGGCGGCACCGAATGCCTTTCGCTTCAAAGCCCGGTACGCCTTGGCCCGCTTGGATCTTGCCGACGCCCGGCAAGACGAGGACATGCGGCAAAACCAGAAACTCGACGACGCTGAGAAATTGCAATTGGAACTTCGGGCGCGATTGAAGTTCGACGACGCCGAAAAGATGCTGCAAGACAACTTAAGTGAACTGCGTCAAGCAGCGCAGCCGGACACATCGGTGCAGGAACTCACGGTATACGGCCTGGCCGACATCGCTTTCGAGCGCGGCGACTATCCAGTTGCGGAGCCGCGTTTGCGTGGGGCATTGCAAGAGTATCCAACCAGTACAAATGCGGTGCGCGGGCGTAACCAGTTGGCGCTTTGCATTTGGCGGAAAGCCGTCGAAGAGTATCGCCTGCTGTCCAATGACAAGATCGCCGACGATCAGCGACAGCGCATGCAGAAGCAATTGATTGACAGTCTTAACAAGGCGGCCGATGAGTTCACGCTGGTAGAAAAGTCGCTGCTGAGCCGTCCCGCCGATTCGTTGACGACTACGGAACGTGAATGCCTGACTAAGGCGGGATTTTCCGTGGCCGACGTGCAGTGCGTGGCCGGCCGCTATCAGGAGGCGTTGGACCGCTACGAGGAACTTGTCAAGCGTCACGCCGGCACCGTTTATGAATTGCACGCGATCCGGCAGGTATGGCATTGCCAGTATTATTATTTCAAGGACGACTCTCGTGCGTTGGAACAAATGACGCGATTGCGCGACACCCTGGAGAAACTGCCTGACGCCGTCCTTGACGGTCGTTCGGACATGCATCATCGCAATTATTGGGTCGAGAAGATTGTCGAAATGGGTAAAGCGATGAACAAGGGTTGATCGCCTGTATTGTTGGGGATCGCGCCGTTTTGCGGTAAGATGAAGTTGTCGTCCGATGATCACGTTCCAGCTTTGGATCGCGTTGCATGAACTTGCTCGCTTGTCTCGTTGCATGTTGTATCGCCGTTCCGCCAACGACGGATGACGTCTCGCGCTGGGTCGTGGAACTTGGTGACTCGCGCTACGCCGTTCGCGAGAATGCGCTGAAGCAACTGTGGGAAGCCGGCCAAGCCGCCGAGTCGGCCGTGCGGAAGGCCGCCACGTCAGCCGATCCGGAAGTATCGCGGCGTGCCAGACAACTCGTCGAGAAGTATGACTGGGGCATTTTTCCCGATACCGCCCCAGCGGTCGTCGCGGCGATTGGCGAGTTTCGTGGCGGCGATGCCAGCGGCAGGCTCAAGGCAATTCGCACACTCGTCGATCTTGGGCAACCGGGCTATGTGACGCTCGGCCGATTGGCCAACGCACCGGAAGCGGTGGATCAGCGAATCATCATTGGCGAGGCAATGGCAACGGTCGTCCAGGACGTCTTGCCCAAACATATTCGTGCTGGCAACTTGGCTGCTGCTGAAGAACTGCTGGATGCATGTCTCTTTAGCGATTCGGCGGCCATCATTGATCACTATGTCGCGGTGATCATGTTCTCGGGGCGACTCGTCCCGGCACGAACGCTCTGGGACGAACGGCTCAAACAGGGCCGACCAAGAGCTATGGAAGTTTCGTTTGCTTTGGCGCGCGCCGCAGGCGATTGGGTTGCTGCCCGCAAGATCGGCGAAGCCGCCAGCCGCCCCGATTTAGTCGAGCAGGTTTTGTGGAATACCAGCGATTGGCGAGCATTGGCCTCGCGGCCATTGCCGACCGGCAACGACCGCGTGCAATCGCCCGCCAATGACTTGAGCATCACGGCGCTACTGCAGCGACTATCCGGCGATTCCGAAGGATTGACTCAGTCGCTGGACCGTCTGCGCAAGATCGACGGCGGCGCGGATGCGGCCGGGGAACGGTTTGTCGCCGCTCACGGCTTAATCGTCAATGAACAGATCGTCGAGGCGCTACCACTTCTCAAGAAACTGGATTTACGATCTGAATTGCACACACTCTTGTTCGCGCGCGCTGACTTCGCCGAGGCGATGGCTATCGTCGATCCGAAACCGGATGAGGTGATGGTGGATCTCCGCGCAGAGATCCGAAGTAAGACCGCGTGCTCATTGGCACAGCTTGGTCGCACCGAACAAGCGACCAAGTTGTTCGACACGATCACGCAGGATGCCGTCAAACCTATCGATTTTGAGCGGATTACCGTATCGCTCACTTATGAAAAGTCGGTGGGGATGAACGAGCTTGCGCATGCCCATGCCGCTCGCTATCTCGATGCTGTCGCCGGTCACATCATTCCGGAAATCAACGACCCGACGCCGCGTGTCATGGCCGTGTTCCTGCCGGGCCGCGGCGCGGAAGCTGCCATATGGTGGCGGTTTTTGCGGCAACGTGACGCACAGGAAGCTACTTCAGCGCGACTGACACACGTCCTAAAAATGCTCGGTACGACTGACGTTCTGCCAATCTCTCAGGAATTGGCCGCAGCATTCATGGCTGCGGCACCATCGGAGTCGCCCGCAGAACTCGTCAAGTGGATGCATGCACTCGCGTACGCGCATAAATGCGCCGGACAGGACGAACTAGCGCGAGCCATGTATCGTCGTGCCATTGAGCGTCTCGACAATGATGCCAATCGCCTCAAGCTGGCCGATTTCGAGCGTAGTCGTCACCACTTTGTCGAAGCCGTGGAAGCGTATCAAAACGCGCTCGAAAAAACGCAGACTCGCCCATTGACCATGTATCTCCAGGCCCGTTGTCTCGCACAAGCTGGCCGTACCGACGAGGCCAAATCGGTCGGGGAGTTAGCCTTCCGCATCACTGTCGGCCAATTTGCCGAGCGGGCCGCGCTGGCTATTGAGTTGGAACAACTTGGTTTGATCGCGGAGGCCCGACGTGAACGCGACTTTGTGTTGCAAGCGGTCGGGTGCCGCGACTATCTGGCGTCAGACTTGTTGCAACTTCAAGCTCGCGAGGCGGCGGCACAGCACGATTATGCGAGGGCGGCCAATCTCTATGAGCAATGCCTGGTCGGCTATCTCCGCTTCGCCGACATTGAGTTGCCGCGGAACCAGTCGCTGGTTCGCAATGCCCGTCTCAATCGGGCGAGGGCCAGTTTGGCTAGCGGCAAGGCGGACGACGCGATCGCGCATGCCAAAGCCTGCTTAGCCATGCAGCCAAACGACGTCTCAGTTCCCATTCACCTTGCCGCTGGACTGGCCAAACTTGGTCGTCAAGCCGACGCCGATGACCTGTATCACCGCGTCGCCGATCTGCATCGGAAACGGCTGAAGGAGTTTCCCGATAGCGCATTTTTGCTGAACAATCTGGCTTGGTGTGCTGCGGGCTGCCATCGCGATCTGGATGAGGCATTGCGACACGCGACCCGAGCCACGCAATTGCAGAGCCAACAGCCTGGATATTTCGACACACTCGCCGAAGTCCACCATCAACGCAGTGAGCAGGCGGCCGCTCTGGTTGCGATTCGTAAAGCCATCGCGCTCGATCCGACCAATACGTATTACCACAGTCAAGTTCGGCGAATCGAAGCGCGCGATCGAGCAAGTCTGCCAGCCGAGCCGGAAGAGTAGTTGCGAACACAGTTGATGTGAATTCATCAAAAAGGGCCGGTCATACTGACCGGCCCCCGTAAGCATCATTGATGCGCGCAATTGCAATGAAGCAACGGTCGCCAAAACTCATGGCGCTTTCTTGCGCGTGAA
>JANLTA010000417.1:0-2180 GCA_031362705.1 Gemmataceae bacterium
GGTCCGACTCAAAACAGACGCGATGGTTCCGGTCGTATCGTATAATGGGTCACATTCACCGCGACTTGAGGCCGGAGGACAAAACTGATGCGACTTTTCATCGCCATTGCGTTGCTTGTAATTGTCGCCCCGGCCGCCCGTTCCGAGGATGCCAAACCGAATGCGAATTCCCCGGTTGTCAAGGAAGCGGTCACGCTGAAGCCGGGGCAGCCGGGTTCGCCGCACATGCCACGATATTCACCAAAGGGGAGGCAATTGACGCTGACGCCCACAGACCTGTCCGGCGTGCAAGGCTTCGATCACCTCGGGACCCGCGTCCAACTTGGACCTCATGCGGACAAGAACGAAGGCCAACTCGTGGTGATCGCACGCAGCGCCCCGGGAAAGCCGTACGATCTGCTATTCGTCGACGCCAAGCGCGACGGCAAGCTGAATGAAAAGCCCATCGTCAGCCAAACGAAGATCATTCGCGATAAGATCTGGTCCTCGTTCGAAGCGAAGCTGACAGTCAATCATGCCAAGGCGGGACAGCCACCGGAATACGACGACTATCCCGTGTCCCTCTGGGCCGTCGTCGAGAAGAACGGCGATACGCCTGATGTCCTACGCATGTCTCGCCGGGGATATTTCACGGGCGAAGTCAAACTCGGTGACGGTGTTTATGATCTGGTGTTGAGTGATAGCGACAACGACGGCGTATTCGGCGTTGGTGACTGGTGGGAGTTGCATCCCCGCACCGCGGGCAAGTCGGCCGGCATGCGGACCGTGGGCGATTATTCTTGGGCGGGCGGGAAAGCCTGGAAGCTCGAACTGGAAGGAAGTAACGGTCGAAAGGTAAAGATCGTATCTTTCGACCCCGGTTGCACCGAAGAGGAAGATGTGATCAAGCGCGACTGGATGCGCGAAGACCGCATGGCAAAACGGGCGGACAAACCGGTCCTATTTCACAAGGATGTCGATGCCGTGTTGAAGGAAGTGGCCGAGAAGAAAGCGGCCTATTTCATCAAGTTCGAAACCGACTGGTGCATTCCCTGCAAGCAGATGACGGAATTGGTTTTCACGGCCAAGGATGTAGTCGATGCTGCCAGCGGGTTGACCTGTGTGATGGTCGATGGCGATGCTCGCAAGGACCTCGCGGAAAAGCATCATGTGAATGGCTACCCGACCGGAATCTTGTTTGACGCCGACGGCAAGGAGATCGCCCGCTATGTCGGTTATCAGAGTGTGAAAGAAACGGCGGTGTTTTTCAAGAAGTTGAAGAAATGAGTATTGGAACTGGAGTAAGCGAACGACATACTATCGCACCGGAGCTGCATTGATGTGGCGGCTAACTGTCCGACTTGAAGCTCGTCGCGGTCGAGCGGGCCGAGGTGAAGTCGCTAGGGGCCAGCGCCGTTAGCGCGGGTGGGGCGCGACATGGACAAAGACCGCATAGTGGCGGCTCGGACGTTTTTGGCGGCGATATTGAAACAAGTAGCGAGCGCTAATTCAAGCACAGTAGGCGAATTATCCAGATAATTTCAGAGATTCATTGGCAAGCGCGTTGGCCTCGGCGCGCACCGCGAAAACAACCGCCGCGCGACCTTCTTTTTTCCGTGCAACGAGCGGCCTCCTACCATACTTGTCGAATCTCGATGGCTAGTGGCACTTTGATCCGGCGCTCCCATTGGGAGTCCGATTGCCCGGGGAGTGTGCCGATGTCGATGTACACGAATCGGCCTGTCGATGGTCCTTGGGCGAATGGGCCACGAAAGTTGGGTAATCCCGAGTAAAAGCCTGTACATGGCGAACTCCGTTAGTTTGGACGGCGAATCTTCGAGGTTGGCGGGTTCATCCTAAGGACGGGAAACCGCGACTTTCAACGAACCTGTGGTATTTCGGCAACCATGTACACGAATCTAATACGGCGTCTTGCCCGATGATTCGATAACCCGACAATGCAATTGTTCTTTCCCTTACGTCTCGGATCATTGCAATGTCCGCGGACCCGGCCGCGAAAACCGACCAAAGCAGTCACGGCGCTTCAGCAGCGCCGCATGACATCGGGCCACAGAGTACGCGCTTGTACGAATCTGTGAGTGTGGGAGTTGGCGCGCAATCAGGTGCGGTAATTCCGTACATACCCGACTTCGAGATCGAAGGGGAACTCGGCCGCGGTGGCATGGGTGTGGTCTATCGCG
>JANLTA010000446.1:0-7781 GCA_031362705.1 Gemmataceae bacterium
CTCGGACTGAGCGATCCCCGCTGCCAGGTGTTCAAGGCGTAGTTGGTCGGTGGACTCCGGGCACGCAACATTAGCAAGTCCCATGGGACGCTGCTATGGCGATTGCCAGCCCGAATTAGGGCAAAGAAGTTCGATTGACCCCATCAATTGTATCGTGAGCAAGTGGCTTCATTGGTATCCATTGATGGCCATTGTCCTCACCATTCCGTGAAATGGACGTAGTGACGTCGTTGCCGGATGTAGTGGTTCGTTTTCTTGGGGCCGCCCGCGGCATCGGCGGGTCGATGTTGGCGGTCGATTCGGGCCGGCATCGAATACTCTTGGATTGCGGGCGACCCATTGGTGGTCGCCGATCCGCGAACGTGGCATTTCCCGTCGAACCAGAATCGGTCGATATCGTCGTCCTGAGTCATGCACACCAGGACCATTCCGGTTGGCTCAGCGACTTTTGCTCTGCTGGATTCAGCGGGCCAGTTGTTGCCACGTCGGCGACCCGTGATCTCATTGAAGTTCAGTTGACGGAAACGCTGTCACGACGGCGCGACAATACACGCATTGATGCCATCATTCGTGGCAAATCGAGCACCACACGAATTTGGCGTACCGATGTCATTCTTGATCGATTTACTTGTCCCGAAGACGAGTCAGCTATTGTCAGTGATGTTGGTGCCCGAATCAGTCTGAGCCGAGCGGGACACTTATTGGGTGCGGCAGGCGTTATGCTTGAATGGCACGGTCGCAGTGTGTACTTCACGGGCGACCTGGGACGGCATGATTCGCCCCTCTATTTCGAACCCGCACCTGTGCCTATGGCTGATTTAGTTATTTCGGAATCCACGTACGGCGACCGCGCCGTGGAACCGTTTGCTAAGGCGACGGCTCGACTGGGCGCGATCATTGCCGCGGCAATTGCCGATAACGGCAGGGTCATCATCCCGGCGTTTAGTCTCGGCCGCATTCAGTTGTTGCTGTTCGCAATTCACATATTGCGAGAACAGGGATCGATCCCGTCTGTACCGATTGTTGTTGATTCGCCCACTGCTCGCGCCTTTGCGGATGCCCACATGTGGAACGCCAGTGAACTGCGGCCGGTGGACATGACTCAAGCCTGGTTCAACGACGACATCACGTATGCCGAATCGGAAGACGATAGTCGCGATTCCGTCGATTCGCTTGGGCCTGGCATCGTGCTGGTGTCCGGCGGCATGGCCGATAGCTACCGCGCTAAGCGTCAACTGAAGGCACACATCGACGATCCGCGTTGTCGCATTATTCTGGTGAGCTTTCAAGCGCCCGACACTCTTGGCTATCGCCTATTGGAGCCAGGGCCAAGCGTGCGAATTGACGGACGAAACTACAATAAGTGGGCCGAGGTAAGCCAACTCGGTGGCTTCTCGGGACACGCCGACCGCGCTGAGTTGATGGAACTATTGTTGCCGGTTGGTCGAACCGGTCGGGCGATTCGCCTTGTTCACGGTGAGCCACCGGCGGCCAACGCGCTGGCCCAAGCATTGCGCGACGCCGGGTGCACTGATGTGGCCGTGCCCAAATTGGCAGACGAGCATCGCTTGAGTTCTCTCGAGCCACTCGGATAATAGCCATAGTGATTATGCATCATCGAGCCGGAACGTCATGGCTGTGAAATGTCCCCGTTGCGAGCGTACCATCGAATTTTCGGGCGACCGTCCGTCGTTTTGTCCGTATTGCGGCGTTAACTTGAGTACAACTCATCTTCCGCCCGCGACCGAACAAACCGCCGCATACATTCCTATTCCGACCGATTTTACGATTGATGATACCCATTCGAACGGAACCCCGGGCACAAACAATGTGCCCAGTTCCATCGGCGGCTTCCGGCTCACGCGCCTACTTGGGGCCGGTGGTATGGGCGAGGTTTACGAAGGCATTAGCGACGATTCTGGTCAGCGGGTGGCCGTGAAACTGTTGACCAGCATGGCCAAGGCGTCATCCAGTTCGCTGGATCGTTTTCGACAGGAAGGTCGCCTGGCCAGTCAACTGTCCCATCCGAATTGTGTGTTTGTGCTTGATGCCGATGAGGAAGCCGGCCGGCCATACATCGTCATGGAGTTGATGCCCGGCGAAACATTGCGTGAATATGTTCAATCGCACGGCCCATTGTCCGCCGATGAGGCGATCGCCAAGATACTCGATGTCGTCGATGGCCTGATCGAAGCGCACCGACTGAACATTTTGCACCGCGACGTAAAGCCATCAAACTGTTTCCTGATGGCTGATGGTCGCGTGAAGATCGGCGACTTTGGATTGTCGAAGTCACTAAGCGTCGATGGCAACCTCACGCAGACGGGTTCGTTCCTTGGCACGGTGTTGTATGCTGCTCCGGAGCAGATTAAGGGCGAGACGCTCGACTTCAGCGCGGACATTTATTCCGTAGCCGCGACCATGTACTTTCTGTTGACGGGCCAAGCGCCGTTTCAGCACGAAAGCCCGACGGCCGTCATATCCCGTGTCATAACTGAGTCGCCGCCGGATATTCGCCTGCGCCGGCCGGACTTACCGCGGCGATTGCAAAAGATCGTCATGCGAGGCTTGGAACGGCAACCGGAAAAGCGCTTTCAGAGTTTGGAGGAACTGCGAGCCGCACTCGTGGAGTTGGTATGCCGCCCGGTCACACGCGGCAGCCTTGGCACGCGATTCGGCGCGTTCGTAATTGACTTCATCGTGCTGATGCCGGCGTGGATACTGTTGGCGGTGATCGAGACATGGATCCATCCTGGTGATTGGCCGCTGTTCCTTCTGCCGGAACTCATCTACTATGCGGCGACAGAATATTTTTGGGGTTGTTCTGTCGGTAAGTGGGTATTGCGGTTGCGGGTCCGCGATGCGTGTGGCGGGCCGCCGTCACTGCGAAGGATAGCCCTACGCACTGCGACATTTCTGTTTTTGATGTACGGTCTTGGTCTTGTGGGCGACTTCTTGTTCGATCGAGAGAATAATCGATTCGTTTTACTTCGTGCCGGCATTTATGTTGCCGGATGCGTCAGCATTCTATCGACCATGCGTGTGCGCAACGGCTATCGCGGATTGCACGAATGGTTGAGCGGGACACGAGTGGTGCAATTGCCCTGGCCACGTCCCGCGCGGCGCATCGTGCCCAAAGACGAGTGGACAGTTGACTTGGAACCACTATCGACCGTGCCGGGCTTGCCGAGTAGTTTCGGCGGATTCCAGCCGTCCGGCATTGCGGATCGCCATGACAAGACGTTGCGCCTCCATCTCTGTGATTCCATGCTGCGTCGCGACGTGCTGCTGATCGTTCGACCAGATGGCGAGCGGCAGATTATCGAGGCGAGAAGATCACTGGCCCGACCTCAGCGTACGCGTTGGCTTGCTGGCGGCACGACCGAGGGTTGGGCGTGGGATGCCTTTCTCGCGCCGGCGGGGACACCGCTGACAGGAATCGCGAAGGATGGCCAACGACTGGGTTGGCCCGAGACTGTTGCCATACTTGAACAGATTTGCGATGAGCTTGCTCTCGCGAAAGCTGATGGCACACTCACCGGCCCAATTCGATCGGATCACGTTTTTGTCCGTGCGGATGGCCAGGTTCAGTTGCTTGACCCATTAGGCAACGATCCGGTGGCCGATGCCGATGGACTCGCCTTGATTCGCGACGTCGCACCACTGGCGTTAGAAGGGCGGTCACGCCCGATGGATCGTGCGCCAAGTCCAGTCCGCGCAGTGCTGCCGTTGCATGCGATTACTGCCGTCAATCGACTGTTTGGCGCTGGACCACCCGTCAGCGGACCGGGCGAGTTTCGTGCCGCTTTACGCGAACTTGAGACGTTACCCAACGAGACCGCTACACCGCAACGAATCGTCAGTCTCGGATTTCAGGGCGTTATGGCGGGCTTGCCTATTGTGTTTCTGTTGATCATGAGTGGATTGTTCGGGGCGATGGCGTTCGAGGTTCCTAACTCAGAAAGGGTGTCATGGAATCATGCATTGGCTCGATTGGCTCAACATGGCGACGAAGTCATTTGCGAATGTCCATCGCTCGAAGACAACAACCGGTTTCAGTCCGTCGTTGAGATCGCGCACGCAGTATCCAGCCAATACAACGATCGCATCAGTGACACCCCCGTTGGACTCAACCTAGCGGAACGCCTCGCCGTGCGTGGATACGAGAGTGTTCTCCGAGAACCTACCGCAATTTTCCTGGCCAAGGACCATATCGCGACGTTGGCGCAAGTCGAGCCGGCGAACATGCCGTCAGCATTGCATATGACCAACGAGGCAGTGGCATTTCGCAAGGAATTGTTGGGATCTTTTATCTTCACCGCCGGGATAGTCGGCGGAATGTTGGTCGGCTGGTCTTTATTGACCCGTGGCGGCTTGTCGTTTGCTTTGGCCGGATTGGTACTGGTTCGCTCCGACGGACGCCGGGCCGCCCGTTGGCAATGTGCCGTCCGTGCGATGATGATTTGGGCGCCGCCGCTCATATTGATGTGCCTTTGCGTGGTGGTGAAAGCGTGGTCACCGGAGTGGGTCTTTCTGCATAACGCTCTTTGGTTTGCGGCTTTGTTGTGGCTTGTCGGCTATGCCGTCATCGGCGTGTTGAAACCTGGGCGCGGTCCGCAGGATCGCCTGTCTGGTGTATGGGTCGTGCCGCGATGACAAGCAAACCCTTGACCGATTCGGCGTATCTGCGATGTATCAACGTTAACTGCGATGGCGGCCGCGACATATCCGCAACTGATTTTCAATGCCCTCGATGCGCCGGATTGCTTGACGTAGCCTACGATTGGAACAAGTTGCCTGTCCCCGATTCGCTTCGGGACTTTGAGAAACTGTGGGCACGACGTTCCGACCCATTGTGCGTGTCGGGGGTTTGGCGTTTTCGGTCGTTGTTGCCATTTGCTTTGCCCGAACAAATTGTCACCGTCGGAGAAGGGCAAACGTTGTTGCGACGGTCGGATGACGTAGCGAAAAATGTCGGGTTGAATCAGGGCTGTCTGTTCCTTCAGTATGAAGGGCTGAATCCCAGCGGCAGCTTCAAAGACAACGGCATGACCGCCACGTGTACTCATGCGAAGATGGTCGGCGCGACCCGCGCCGCTTGTGCCAGCACCGGCAATACCAGTGCATCGCTTGCTATGTACTGTGCCGCGACGAGCTTCATGCGTGGCATTGTCTTCATCGGCAGTGGCAAGATCAGCTACGGCAAGTTGTCCCAATCGCTCGACTACGGGGCGCTGACACTGCAAATTGCAGGCGACTTCGATGACGCTATGTTGCGCGTGCAAGAAGTCAGCCGCGATCTCGGCATCTATTTGGTCAACAGCATCAACCCGTTTCGACTCGAAGGTCAAAAGACGATTATGTATCGGGTGCTGGAATCGCTCGATTGGCATATCCCGGATTGGATCATTGTTCCAGGCGGCAACCTTGGCAACGTCAGCGCTTTCGGCAAAGCGTTTCAGGAGCTGCGCCAACTCGGACTTGTGGATCGCATCCCGCAATTCGCTGTCATCAATGCCACAGGTGCCGACACGTTCGATCAATTGTTTAACAAACACGGCTTGCGCTGGAACGGCGGTGCGGTGCAAAAGGATATCATCGATAGTTATTACACAACGGTCGGAAAGGCATCGACACTCGCCAGCGCCATTGAGATCAATCGCCCGGTCAACCTCCTGAAGGCTCTGCGTTCGATGGAAATGACCGACGGTGTCGTCCGATCTGTCACCGATCCGGAGATTCTCGATGCCAAAGCACAAATTGGCCGTGGCGGCTTCGGTTGCGAACCCGCGTCGGCGGCTAGCGTTGCCGGTCTGAAGAAACTCCGTGCCGAAGGAATCATCGCGCCCAGTGATCGCGTTGTCTGCATTCTCACTGGCCATCAGCTGAAAGACCCGACGGCTACCGTGGATTATCACATCGCCAAGGATGGATGTCTCGACGCACAACATGCTAATCGGCCCATTCCGGTTGCAAACGATATTGGTGACATCGTCCGCGCAATCGAGACACGGGCATGAGCTTCTGTGCATAAGTTGATTATGGTCCTGTTGATCCGTTGAACTAAGATAACGAGTAGTAGCCAACATTAGAGACTTGCCATGTCCACTGACAACTTCCATACTTCTGTTCTTGAACTCATTCGCCGTGCGTCGGCGTTTTTGCCGCATGACGTGACAGAAGTGCTGGATGCTCATCGCGCGGCGGAGCAGGCTGGTTCGCGGGCCGATTTGGCGCTGGAACTGGTCATGGCCAATATTGGCTTGGCCAAGCGGCAATCCGCGCCGATCTGCCAGGACACGGGCACGATCACGTTTTACATCACGACGCCGGTTGGGTTTGATCAATTGATGCTTCAAGACGCCATGTGCGATGCCGTGCGCGATGCCACTAAGAAAGGCTACTTGCGGCAGAACTCCGTCGATAGCCTCACGGGTCGCAACTCGGGTACCAACTTGGGGCCGGGCAGCCCGGTGTTTCATTGGCATCAACATCGCAAAGAGGAAGTGGAAATCCGCCTTATTCTGAAAGGCGGCGGCTGCGAGAATATGAGCGCGCAGTATTCGCTGCCGTGCGGTTTGCCCAGCGGTTCGCGGGCGGATCGTGATTTGGAAGGTGTGCGTTTGTGTGTTCTTGATGCCGTGTGGCAAGCACAGGGCAAAGGGTGCGGCCCCGGTTTTCTCGGCGTGTGCATCGGCGGCGACCGAGCCACGGGTTATGAATACGCCAAGGAACTGTTGCTGCGAAATGTTGATGACGTGAATGCCAATGAAGAGTTGGCCGCGCTCGAAGCTCGCATTGTCGCGGAGGCCAATCAACTGGACATTGGCCCGATGGGTTTCGGTGGACAACTCACCGTCGGCGGTTGCAAGATCGGCACGCGCAATCGGTTGCCGGCGTCGTTCTTCGTTTCCATTGCCTATATGTGCTGGGCCTATCGCCGTCGCGGCGTCGTACTGTCGGCGAAAGGCGACATTCAAGATTGGCTGTATCAAACACCCGGCGAGTTCGATACTGCTCCGCCGGAGACAACGGTTGATCTTGGCATTCGTGGCAAACAGGCGATCAAGCTGACGACGCCGCTGACGGAAGCCGCGGTGCGCAAGCTCAAGGCCGGCGATGTCGTGTTGCTGAGTGGCGTGCTTTTCACGGGCCGCGATGCCGTACACAAATATCTGTACAAAGGCGGCGACATTCCGGTGCTGAAAGACGCCGCGCTGTATCACTGTGGACCCGTGGTGCTCGAAGAAAACGGCAAGTACCGCGTGATGGCCGCCGGGCCGACGACCTCGATTCGCGAAGAACCGTATCAAGCCGCAGTCATCGAGAAGTACGGCATCAAAGCCGTCATCGGCAAGGGCGGCATGGGCGCGAAGACTCTGAAAGCGTGCAAGAAGTTTGGCTGCGTGTATCTGCACGCCATCGGCGGCGCGGCACAAATCTATGCCCGTTGCGTGAAGGAAACACCGCGCGTGTTCCTCAAGGAAGAGTTCGGCAGCCCCGAAGCCGTTTGGGAAATGCACGTCGAAGATTTCCCTGCCGTGGTCACGATGGATTCGCATGGTCGATCCCTTCATGTTGAAATCATGGATGCGTCGAAAGAGAAACTCCAGGCGGTGACGATGAAGTCATGAGCGCTTCGCCGTCGGAGTTGGTCTGACCACGCTTTTCTTTGCCCTTTGATTGCCGATCCGGGCGGCTATGCAGCCGCGGCAATCCGATCCAGTCACATTCAACCAGCCGATATACGACTCTCGCGATGATCCATGCTGGCGATGCCG
>JANLTA010000448.1:0-6417 GCA_031362705.1 Gemmataceae bacterium
GAAGGTCGCGAAGAAGCCGTGATCGAATTTGATGGCAAGATTGTGCGGGTTGAAGGCTCGGACGCACCATTGCTTCCCCCGGAAGAAGGCCAGGAAAAGGCCAAAGGAAAAGACAAGAACGCACAGTTACGAATTCGCGGAATGCATGGCGAAGTCCGGGGCGCTGCATTCGTTGATGTGGCGACGGGACTGGCTTCCCATGCGCGGACGACGGGAACGCTGGAGTTTGAGGTTCCAAACGTGGGACAGGTTCTGAAATTCGGAGCAGCGCTGCGAATTGAATTGCAGCGGGAAATCGTCGCCAACACCGGCATCAAGACCACCAAGTTGACGCTGCCGAATCAAGAAGTGTTGATGAATCCGTTTGTGGGTTCGCCCGATCATAGACTGTCTCTGGTTCCCAGCACCGTGAACGAGCAAAAAACAAACACTGACCGTTAGCACCTACCATCGCCCCCGGAACGGCCTCCATTCACACGAACCATCAGAGGTGTGTCTCATGTCTGTCAACGTCACGTGTCCTGCTTGCGGCAACTCCACGCCGGTGAGTGATGATATCCTGGGCCGCAAAATCCGTTGTCGCGGCTGTCAGGAAGTGTTTGTGGCGGCGGCCGCCAAAGTCAAAGTGGGCGCAGGCGGAGGTGGCGAATCACCAGCGATGGCCGGACCATCCCGTAATGGCGTCAATGGGGTCCACAAGGACAAACCGGCGGTGCAACGCAAGCCGGCTCCCGCAGGCGGTGGATCGGGCAAGCTCATCGCGCTCTTCGGCGGCGGCGTGACATTGGCCGTGATGGCGGCAGTGATGGTATGGGCACTGTTCCTCCGCGGCGATACGGACACCAATTCAGCTAAGAACGATGGCGCGACAAACAAAACCGATGTCGTGAAAATCAATATTGCGGATACGGCCAAAAACGATGCCGCGCCCGTAACAAAGCCGGCCGACGCAACGTCAAAACCGCAGACGCCAGTAACAACGGTAAGCCTGCCATCCAAGCCGATGATGGCAGGTTTCGCGGAGCGGCCGAAGAACATTCCCGTCATGCTGGAAAAGGACACGCTTGAACGAGCCAAGAAGTCGGCCGTCCTCATTCGGGCGATTAGTGAGGGTGGCGGCGGTGAAGGCAGCGGCTGGTTCGCTGAGCCGAACATCGTCATTACCAATGCTCACGTAGTCGGGATGGTGGATCCGGCTGAAAAGCCCCCGTATTCGCTGCGGGTGTTCATTCACTCCGGTACGCCCGACGAACGCCAACTGAACGGTCGGCTTCTGGCGATTGACCGCGAGAACGATCTGGCGGTGATCCGCGTTGACGGTAAGAACCTTCCTGAGCCGTATCCCATTTCGCCATCGCGGGAGTTGTACGAGGGCCAATCGCTTCACGTCATGGGGTTTCCGCACGGGTCAAGGTTGGCAAGTGACGCGACGCACGGCGCAGCGGAAGGCAACCGCGCCGCAACGACATTGAAAGTTCGGGATACGACCGTCGCGGGTCGCGTGTCGTTCACTAATGGCGGCGTTAAATACATCCAGTCGGAAGGTGGCGCGGATCCGGGCAATTCGGGTGGCGCGATCATTGACAATGCCGGCCATGTTCGTTCGGTTCTGGTGGCAGGCCTGCCGGGAACCCATCTTCGTTTTTCCATTCCATCGGAATATGCCGTCTATTTATTGCAGGGCCGAATTCTCAGCGTGATCCCGGGTCAACCTTACAAGAGCGGCTCTTCTTCAAGAATGCCGTTGATCGCGCAAGTCGCCGATCCCATGGCTCGAATCAAAAAAATCACATTGGCGGTTTGGGCCGGCGAGCCCGGCTCACGAATCCGATCAATGACAGACCAGCGTCCGTCGGCGCAAGCTGGCGATGGCCCGATCGCAGAAACCGAATTGAAGTATGATCCCAACGCTTTAGTACGGCTTGGCGAAAGCCGGCCCGCAATTGGCGAAGTGGACCTGCCGGAGCGAAAGGACGGGAAAGTCTATTGGGTTCAGCCAAAGTACGAACGAATTGATGGCAGCATCCGTTGGGGCGAAGCGGTGGCCATTGATTTCGCCGGGCAGCCCGTGGATAAGCGCGGTGCCAACCTGGTGGTCAAGCATCAATCCGGGTCAGAACGATACGTCGATATTTACAGCAAGTTCGGAGCCGGTTTCGTTCCGGAAGGTGCAACGGTACGAATGCGAACGCAAAAGTTGAACGTGGCGCTTGAGGAAAAGACTCGCGAGGTTAAGTCGGATGGTGCCGACATTCAAATGAAATACAAGGAAGTGCGGTTCGGCGACCGCGACGATCAGGAGTTTCTGGAAACGGATCGCAAGGAGATTGAAAAAGCCGCCGGAGATCTGGGGATTAACTACTTTCTGACCAATCGCGGCCTCATCAAGTCGGCAAAATCAAATCTGACCGGTGTACCGCGCAATTTCCGCCCAACGTTGGAAGCTTTCAATCAGCAGATCATTCAATCACTGGAATCGATGGGCCTGGCGTTGCCGGAAAAGGAAGTGGCGGCCGGCGAATCATGGGAATACAGCATTCCCTTTGTTCTTTATCTGCTCCAAGACAAGAAAGAGAACATCGCCTACAAGCTGTCGTTCACCAATCTTGGCGTTCGCAATCGTAATGGTCGCGATGAAGCGGTCATTTCGTTCAATGGCCGAATTGTCAAAGGTGATGGCAGCGCGTCCACGGCGGGCGAAGCGTCCGGCGGCGGCACAGCGGCTAACACAATTGATGAATTTGCCGAACGCCAACGCGGAGTATTTGGATTCGCCCGAGGTACCGCGTCAGTCGATCTCGAAACCGGCATGACCAATCTGGCTTACATCCACTCGGATGTTGTGGTGGATTTCAAGATCAAGATACCGGTCGTCATCAATGAAGCAACAGGTCAAACGGAAGAGCGCGAAGTGGGCGTCACTTTCGGTGCCGTGGGTGATTCGTCGCTGTGCCGGCGATTCAATAAGGATGCGAAAAAATCCAAGCCGGAAGTTGAATTGCCCGAGCAAGTCATTTCTCTGAATCCGTTCGTTGGCGCGCCGGATGCTGAAGAGCTGATTGCCATTCATGGATCCAATGCCGAGGGGAACAAATCCGGTGCGACGGGAATGTCGCCTCACGAGATGCCAAAGGAGATCCTTGAGCGGGTGAAGCGCCAAGGCTGCCTCATTCGCACCAAGACGGACACCGGCGGCGGTGATGGCTCTGGCTGGTTGATTGAGCCTGGTATTGTGGTGACTAATGCCCACGTGATCGGCATGTGGGAACGGTCGGCCCGGCCTCCACAATCTGTGGAGGTGTTTTTCAATGCGGGAACACCGGACGTCAAAAAGTTCCCGGCGAAAATCCTCTGCGTTGACCATGATGAGGATATTGCCATCCTCAAGTTGCCGACGAGCGAAGGGCTGCCCGAACCGATGCCTGTCGTTCCATCCGCTGATTTGATGGAATCGCAGAGGCTCTTCGTGGTGGGCTTCCCGCTGGGAGTGGGCATTGGCCAAAGCGCGGCGGAAGGCCTGGACCCACTGACAGTTCAGATCAAGATTCGCAATACCAATGTTTCGGGCCGGGTCGAGAACAAGAGCACCGATTTGCTGAAATTCATCCAAATCGAAGGTGGTGTGATTTTTGGCAATTCGGGCGGTGCCATCGTGGACATGAATGGTGCGGTTCGGTGTATGTGCCAATCAGTCTTAATCGAAGTGCGCACAGGGCAACTCGGACAAATGGGATTGTGTATCCCTTCTGAGTTTCCGCAGCGGCTTCTTCATGGCTATCCGCTCGAAGTAAAGCCGCAGTATCCGTATAAGGATGGGTCGCTGGCGAAGCAGCCCGTCGAGATCAAGTTTGGCGATCCGCTCAAGCGCGTGAAGAAGGTGCAACTGGATTACTGGGTCGGCAAGCCCGGCAAGCCGCGGCGCAATGCTAAAGTCGAGCCGAAGCTCCGCGACGATGACTATCCCCGCCAGACCGTCACGTGCAGTTACGATCCGGAAACGATGAAGGCACTCGGCGAGTTCGTGTTGCCGGAGGCGGAGCCGGGATGTGCGTACTGGATTCAGCCGCGCTTTGTTGATGGCACGAACCAGGAAGTTTGGGGCGAAGCAATCTTCTACGCTCCGGATGGCCCGCCGGTGGAACGTCGCGAAATCGCGTTGAACGCCAACTTCAAGAAGAACAGCGCCCGACTTGTTGATGTCACGTCGGACAGCGACTATCGGCACGTCTATTTCGGCCAGAACGTCGCGGAATCCAATCACTTGTTTGTGACCCTCGCCGAAGGCGTGGTCGGGGTCGATCCCATCAACAAGGGGCACCGAGTCGAGTACAAGATCGAGGACATCAAATTTGGTCCGCCGCGGACGCAGTTGGAGCTGATCAAGATTCTGCTGACGTTGATTCAAACGGGGGATAATCTGCCCGACATCGTCAGAAGTGTTCGCAGTCAAGCCGTGTACACTAAGGAAGGCGTGATGACCGATAAGGTCCAGATGGACTTGAGTCAGGTTCGGCCGTTCACGTTGATCCCGCTGCTCAAGCAGTTCAATGATCAGGTGCTGCAATCGGTGCAGGTGATGAGCATCCGGTTCCCGAACAAGATGGTTCAGTATGGCGAAGAATGGCAGCAGCCCACGAACTTGCTCATTTCCGCCCGGAGTAGGCTGGAGCCGGCACTCTTCAAGATGTCGATGAAATACCTCGGCGTGCGCGATCGAGGTGGCCGGCTTGAAGCGGTCGTCGATATCAAGGGCACGATTGCCAACGACCCCAATGCCAAGAGTGTGGACGTGCGCCAGCTCAAGAACGAAGGCAAGGATTCGCCGGACGATCCGAAGGGCAAGGATTCGCCCAAGGGCAAAGGCCGGCCAAAGGATGGGCCGAAAGACGCGCCGAAGGACCAGCCCAAGGAAGAGCCGAAAGAGAATGACAACAATCAGTACGAGACCTTCGTGCAGACGATGATGCAATTGCCGCCCAGCGCGGCGACTGGCAAAAAGAAGCCGCTGTACGGTGATGTGAAGGGCCATGCCTATATCGATGTCGAGTCCGGGCAGGTTGCATACTGCAAGCTGTTCCTTGACATCGACGTGGAGGTCACGCACAAAGACAGGCAGACGAACGCCGAGATTCCCGTGCGGGCTGGCGGCACGATGACTTTGGAAATGCGGCGGCGCCCGTCGAACAAGTAAGCTGAAATTGACAAATCGCGACCCCTGCCGGACACTACCGGCAGGGGTTGTTTGTTGACACTACCGAGGATTGCACTTGCGTCAGCCGCGTATATTAATGTGCCCGCCGGACTTTTATGGGATTGAGTACGAGATCAACCCGTGGATGAACCGCTCGCGCGGGTCGGACCGGCCGACGGCGGCGCTGCAATGGGAAGGCCTCGTCACGATCCTGCGTGAGTTGGGCGTGCAAGTCGAGTTGATGGAAGCAAAGCAGGGTCTGCCCGACCTGGTGTTCACGGCCAATGCCGGGCTGATGTTTCACAACAAGTTTTACAGCGCCAGTTTCCGCCATGAGGAGCGCGCCCGCGAATCGCCGGTGTTCGATGCGTGGTTCGCGGCGCATGGCTTTGAAGTGCACCACATGTCGAACGGCACCTTCCACGAAGGCGCGGGCGATGCACTGTTCTGCGGCGATGCGTTATTCGCCGGCTATCGCATCCGCTCGGATGTTTACGCTCATCAGTGGCTAGGTAAAGAACTCGGCATCCGCGTGTTGCCGCTCGAACTTGTGGACCCCTACTACTATCACCTCGATACGTGTTTCTGCCCGATCGCGCCGGGTTTGGCGCTGTGGCACCCCGGGGCGTTCGACGTTTACGGCCGCAAGGTCGTGCAAACTCACGTGGCTAAATTGATTGAAGTCGCGCCCGACGAAGCGAAGCGCTTCGGCTGCAACGCCGTGGTCGTCGGCAAGACGGTGGTAACGAACACGGGTTGCCCGCAGCTCCAGGCGGACTTGCAGAAGCTGGGTTTCGCGACGCGCAACGCGGCGCTGGATGAATTTCTCAAAGCCGGCGGCAGCGCCTAGTGCCTGTCGTTACGTCTCGACGGTGAGGAAGCCGCCGGCTGGGCGTTGGTTTGAATTAGGTTCGATCAATAGCCTTGGCGAGACTTATCGGTCTCGAGTACTCGACCCAGCATACGATTTCTGTTTTCTCAATTAGAATGAATTGTCATATTCATGGAACGCGCGCGCTTTTCCGGTTCCCTCCCCGCCTGTGGGGGAGGGTTAGGGTGGGGAGATTCAGGACACGCTTGGCGAGGTTCCATCGTGTCCGTTCGGCCGAAGACAGGTCGAGCTTTTCAATGAGTGGGGGGGGTACTGAGCGTTAATTCACGGCGGTGGGGAGCAGCGTGGCGAGTTGATCGGTGGGGATGGTGGGGAGTTTTGTGAGGGTATCGCG
>JANLTA010000475.1:0-5257 GCA_031362705.1 Gemmataceae bacterium
GGCGAGTTTGAAATCATCAAACTGAAAAACGCCAACGCTACCGATGCCGCTCGAATCATCGATGAAATGTACAACGGCCCGCGTACCGCACAAGGCGGACAGCAACAACAGATGTTCCCGTTCGGCAATCCCTTTGGCGGCGGTCGCTTCGGCGGAAACCAGGGATCAGGCACGGCGTCAACCGCGACGACCACCGCGAAGGTTCGTGTGATCGCCGACCCGTCGTCGAACTCGCTGCTGGTCAAAGCCAGTCCGGTCGACCTGTTGAGCATCAAGAAGTACTTGAAAGACGGCGTTGATGCGGGCGACAATGATCGCGCCGCGATGAAGTCGTATGTCATCGGGCCATTGAAAGCCGCACGAGCTGAGGAAATCGCCGACGCCGTTCGTGATGTCTATCGCGACTTCACGAGCAGCAATTCAACGACCCGCGGCGGCGGTGGCGGATTCAATCCATTCGGCGGCGGCATGCCCGCGCAAAAACTCACCGATGCCAACGGCAATCCACGCCCCGCGGCCCTGACCATCGGCGTCAACGAGCCGACCAACACCATCATCGTGAAATGCTCCGAAAGCATGTACAAGGAAGTGAAGACCCTCGTCGAAGACCTTGATGGCATCGCCAAGGGTTCGCCGCGAACCATTAAGATCGTGTCGCTAAAAGGCATCGATACCACGCAATTGCAGCAAGCAATTGATGCGCTGCAAGCTCCGCGCAATGGCAACAATGGCCGCAACAATAACATGGGCGGCTTCGGTGGCTTTGGCGGCGGCGGCTTCGGCGGTGGCGGTGGTGGAGGCAATCGTGGCGGCGGCGGTGGTGGTCGCCGCGGGGGCGGAGGCCGTGCCGAGCGGGCACCCGACCGCGAAACTGGAGGGCCAGGTTTTTTTGAAGCGGGGGTCAAGGATGACCGCGAACCCGCCAGCAAGGATGCAGTAAATTACTCGATGCTCTACGATCCGGCCAGCTATGCCGGCGAGGAACAGCAGCAACCACCGAACCGACCGCTTCAACCCGGCTCGGAAATCCGCGCCCCTCTCGAAACGGTGGACGTGCAGGCTCTCGAACAACTCGGTGTCGTCATCCTGCGCACGCAGACGCAAGCCGACATGGAAGAGCTGGAAAAGCTCATCAAGTATCTCCAGGATCACGCGGAAAAGGCCGAGGTACAAATCACGCTGGTGCCGCTCAAGCAGGGCGACGCCACACACGTTGCAGCGATGTTGAACCAGGTGTTTGCCCGCGTCGTTGTCGGGCCAACCGGCAACACGGCGCTCCCGCTGGCCGATCAACGGACTCAAGCGCCGCAACGGTTTTCCAGCATCTTTGGCACCAGTTCCAGCACCACGGACGCGGTCGGTTCGATCCTGTTGCTGCCAGTCCCGCGTTTTAACGCCATCATCGTCGGCGCGCCCAAGACGCGCTTTGAATACGTCATCAATGAAATCAACAAACTAGATCAACCTAATGCGCCGATGGCTGGCGCGTCTTACTTTTCGCTGCGCAAGGCACCAGCGTCCCGCGTTGCCAATCAGGTCCGAGCGTTTTATGCCACTCGCTATTCCAACGAACCGGATACCAGCAACCAAATTCGCATTACACACGACGACGCCAGTAATACCGTGATCGTGCAGGCCAGTCCCGCCGACCTCGCGGAAATCCGCGGCATGATCGAGCGGATCGACAGCATGGTGTCGAACGCAGTCAATGAGTTGCGGATCGTTCCACTGCGTAACGCGCTACCCGAAGAGTTGGCGAATACGCTGATGTCGGCGATCACGCAGGGACTTGTAGCGCCGTCCAGCGCGCCATCATCCACAATTAGCCCACAAGACCGGCTTAATGCGGCGTTCGGTAACACACCGCAGCAGCGCGGTGCGCAGGCTCCGGCGACAGCCGTAAACACGACTAAAACGACCAGCCTGCGTTTCTATGCCCAGCTCGGCCCCGGCGGCACCGTGGAATCCGGATTGCTCGAAGACGTGCATATCACGCCAGAGGCTCGATCCAACAGCCTCATCATTTCGTGCCCGCCGAAGACCATGGACCTGATCATGGCTTTGATCGGCAAGCTCGATGTGGTGTCGGCCGCACGCTCGGAAATCAAGATTTTCACGCTGCGGAAAGGCGACGCCAGTCAGACGGCGACGTTCCTCCAGCAGTTCTTCCTGGGTCAGCAAGCAGCCCGCCCGGCGACCACACCTGGGGCACCCGGCCAGCAGACGCCAGCGGCAACCGGTGCCGCCAGTTCACGGCCGTTGCTCTCGCTTTCGAGCAATCCAGCCGACGGTGCGACGCTGGTCGATCTGAAGATCAGTGTCGATGACCGCAGCAATAGCATCATCGTGGCGGGCAGCCGCAATGACTTGCAGGTGATCGAAGCGATCATCAGCAAGATGGACGACGCCAACGTGCAGTCACGGCGCAACGAAGTGTACAAACTTCGCAACGCCGCCGCAGCCGATGTGCAACTGGCTATTTCGACATTCATGACCAATTCGCTTACGGCGTTGGTCAATGCGGGGCAATCCAGTAACTTCCAGCAACTGATGCGCAACGTGGTGATCGTCGCCGAGCCGATTTCCAACTCACTGCTGATTAGTGCCGCGCCGGAGGCCTATGAGGAAGTCATGCGGCTGATCGCGCAGATTGACACGATGCCGCCGCAGGTTGTGATCCAGTGCCTGATCGCCGAGGTGCGGCTCGACAACGATGAGGAGTTTGGCATCGAGCTTGGATTACAAAGCCCGATCCTGTTCCAACGTAGCGTGTTGCCCAACGGGGTCACGGTAAACAATGCTGCCGCCATTCCGGGGTTCAACTTCAACGCGTCGCCGGCCCCGCTCCCGGCACTTGGCAACAGCACGTTAACCGGTCCCGGCACACCAGTGCCCCGATCGAACTCGCCAGGCATCGTTGGCTTTCAGGGGGTCGGCAATTTGGGGGTCGGCCGGACCAGTCCTGGCCTTGGCACCAGTGGCCTCGTATTGTCCGCAGCCAGCGATACGTTCAGCATGCTCATCCGCGCTCTGAAAATACAGGGAAGGCTGGATGTGCTCAGTCGTCCGCAAATCATGACACTCGATAACCAAACGGCGGCTTTGCTCATCGGGCAAAACGTGCCTTACGTGTCGGGAAGTAACGTCACGGCGACAGGCGTTATCAGCAACAACATCCAGCGCCGAGACGTGGGCGTGCTGCTCAAGGTAACACCGCGCATCACACCGGATGGCAAGGTGCTGATGCGCGTGTTTCCCGAAGTATCGTCGGTTGATCCGGTGCAGATCGATCTCGGCAACGGCCAGATCGGCACGGCGTTCAACACGCAAGAAATAGAGACCACCGTCGCCGCCGCGGACAATGAGACGGTGATTATCGGCGGTCTGATCCAGACCATCGACCTGAAACAGGAAAACAAGGTTCCCGGACTTGGCGACCTACCATATATCGGTGCAGCCTTCCGTTACCGGACGCAGAGCCGCAAGAAGAAAGAACTGCTTGTGATCCTCACGCCGCACATCGTGCGCTCGCAGGAAGACATGGCGCGGGTGTTAGCCGAGGAAGCACGCCGCATGGATTGGATCGTCGGCGATGTCTGCCGGGTTCATGGCCCTGGCGGTTTAGAAAACATCCTACCGCAACCACCATGTAACCCTAACTGCGCCATGCCGATGTTGAACGTGCCAAACGCCGACCTGCCGAACTGCGTACCGATGATCACGCCGCAACCAGGAGCGCCGATCACTGTACCGTCGTATCTCCCGGGCCAGCCGATTCGCCCGGCCGGCGGCATTCCACCTTCACCTGCAGGTTCGCCAGTGTTGCCCGCAACCTACGAGGCAGCCCCGGCACCGTCACCACCGCCGCCGCCCAAAAAAGACAAGGGAAAGGACTCCCGACCATGGGTATTTCAACGAGGTGGCTGATCGCCGCGACACTGTTCGCTGTGAGCGGCTGTGTATTGCCGGGCAAGTTCATCAACCTGGATGTTGCTCCGGCTGTGCAGCCTGCCAGCGTGGTCGCGGCGTGGAGTCCTAAGGTGACACTGACGCCCGACCCTGCTAATGGAGGCGTCCCGGCACCCGGTCTCGCCGGAAGGGTCTATCTGTTCGGTCCGATCGCGGACTTTCCGCTCACCGGCGATGGCACCATGACCATCGAACTGTTCGACGACACGCCTCGAAATGGCCAGCCGTCCAGTGTCCATCTCGAACAATGGCAGTTCGATGCCGTCACGATGAAACGCCTGCTCAAGAAAGACGCCATCGGCATGGGCTACACGGTGTTCCTGCCGTGGGGCAGCTACCGTCCCGACGTACGCCAAGTCCACTTGAGCCTGCGCTTTGACCCGACCACCGGCACTCCGGTCTACGCACCGAGCGGCCCGATGACCCTGGAACATGGCACGCCGTCCATGGGGCCAATGGGAACTCACTAAGCTCGAACGGCGGCCGGGTGAGCGACCGCAATCGGTCGGCTTTCGTATCTTAATAAATTCATTGCGATTGATTTCATCGCCTCGTGGGATCGGTGTATGGGTTTTCGGCCATCGGGTTCGTTGAAATCGCGCACGTTCAACGGGTTGCTAGCCGCGCAGTTTCTGGCCGCGTTCAACGATCAGGCGATTCATGCCGCGGCCATGTTCTTCGCTTTCCACACCAAGTTGTTGAACGAAAAGCAGGCCATCTCGCTGATGCCGATCCTGTTTTATGCGCCGTGGGCCATTTTCTGCACGTTGGCCGGTTGGTGCGCGGATCGTTACAGCAAGCGGCATTCACTTGTGTTCTGGAAGTTCGCCGAGATCGGGATTTGCCTGGTCGCACTGCTGGGTTTCTATCTCGGTTCCGGCGGCCATGACAAAACCGGCCCGATCATTGTGCTGGCCTGTGTCTTCCTCATGGGCATGCACTCGGCATTCTTCGTACCCGCCAAGTACGGCGTCATGCCCGAGATATTGGAGCCGCAGCTCTTATCGCGAGGCAACGGCGCATTGGAATCGCTTTCCTTTCTTGCCGTGATTCTCGGCACGGTCTGCGGCGGCGTGTTGTCATTTGTTTTTCGGGGGCAGGAGGTTTGGATTGGCGCGGTGCTGCTGGCTCTTGCGGTCATTGGCGCAATCGCCAGCCTGATGATCGAAACCATGCCAGCGGCCAATCCGAACCGGCCTTTCCCTCCGTACCTGTATGGTCCACTCAAGGACAGCGTCAAGTCGTTGCTCGGCGTGCGACCATTGGCGCTTGCCGTCGTGGGCATCGC
>JANLTA010000478.1:0-2323 GCA_031362705.1 Gemmataceae bacterium
ACCGTGAGGACGAGCAATACTAACGTTGTCACAAAGCGCATACGATTCCATCCTGAGGTGGGCGTGGGCACCGACTATCTTAGGTGTTCGGGCCGACGCCGAGTACAGGCAATATGGTCGTCAAGCAGCCAGCGAAACAGGTTGTACTTCAATCCCGCTAACCTGTTGCATTCGACGAATGGCTTCGGCCACGACCACCGCCAACAAGATCAGACCAGCGATCGGCTGCGGCCCAAGCGCTTGAATACGCCAATCTTGGGGAAACAGCGAGGCAGCAATCGTGCCGACAAATAGCGCATAGGACACCCGAACCCATTGGCCGCTTTGTCCCGCTCTCATCAATACAGCTGTTGCAAGTGACGGCGTTAGCAACAAATACGTACAGGATTCCGTCGATGGGCCGAGTACCGTGACCCAGCAACTGCCCAACGCGAAGGCGCAACCAATCTGCTCGACGCGAGAACGATCCGATTTTTTCCCGCGCCAAACCAGTACGGCCATTGCCAACCCTACCGTCGCCGTGCCCATGAGATAAACCAACGGCGGTAATTGAACGAGGTACACACGAAACAACAGGGCGACATCTCGGTATGCGGCCCGCAACTCCATGCCGCTGCGGTCATTGCCGACCAGGTGCCGCACCCACTCGGCATACTGCTCGGATACGTAACTCGGTGATTGGTTCAAAAACGGTACGGCAAGGCCAACCAATAAGGCTACCGCCAAGCGAGTCCACAAACGCGAATCAATTATCGCAACCAAGGCGGCAATGGCCAATACATATGGCTTGAACAGCGCAGCGGCGACGAACCAAATCGCCGCGATGCCGATTCGACCGTTGATAACATCGCCCGTGCCCAACAGCAGTAGTCCCAGCACATGCGGATTCGATTGTCCGTTGTGAACGTTCTGCAGAGCGAACGGCGCGACCAGCAACAATAACCAACTCAGTTGCTCCATCGGCTTGCGTTGATTGAACACCTGTCGTGACCAACTGCCCAGCCCCCCTACTAGTAAACCTACGCCAATAACACGCCAGATGGCTCCTCCCCACGCATCGCCGAGCAATCGCCACGGCGCGAAGAATGCCGCCACCGACGGGCTGTAACGAAAAAAATCAAATCCGGGGACTTCAACGTAGATATCACGCCCAGCAATCCACTCGCCGGCCGCACATGTAAAGATCGGGTAGACAGTATGTGACCGCGGTTTTGCAACAGCCATCGCTGCACACACCACGGTGATAGCGATCCAAACGATGGCCGCCCAAAACATGGGTTTCGGGCGTCGGGTGTCGGGTGTCAGTTTGGGAGAACCAAGGTGTAGCTTGAGATTTTCCATATTGTTTGCAGAACAGACAACCCGACAGCCTACACCGAACACCGATTCAAGCCGCCCGACGATCCGCGCGACCCACAGCGCAACTAATGCCGTTGGTCGAATTGCGAATGAAATGAATCAACTCGCCAATGGCCTTCGAGCCGGCGAATTGAGTGGCGATCTTATCAACGGCCACCGGGATGAGGTCGCCGCGCATGTACAAAGCCCGAAACGCTTGGCGGACAGCATCGATATCGTCGCGAGAATAGCCGGCCCGGCGCATACCGATCACATTGACACCGACGATCTGATTGAAAATCTGCATGATCGTGAAGGGTGGCAGATCTTTGGTGGCCGCCGACGTGCCGCTGAGCATCGCCAGCTTGCCGATGCGCATGCGTTGATGCACCGCCGTGTTGCCGGAGAGGAACACGCCGTCTTCGACCGTGACATGCCCACCGAGCAACGCACAATTAGCCAGGATGACTTTGTTGCCGACAGTGCAATCGTGGCCCACATGGCTCCCGACCATGAAATAGTTGTAGTCACCAATGCGCGTGACCTTGCCGGGTGCGGTGCCACGATGTACGGTGACGTGTTCGCGGAAGCCGTTGCCGTCGCCGATGATGACGTCGGTGTTGGCTCCGTTGGCCGCAAGATGCTGCGGTTCATCGCCAATCACACACGCCCGGCCAAAGTTGTTGCGTTCGCCGGCCGTGATCGGGCCAATGAGCTGGGCATGCGACTGCACAACGCAGCCCGCACCGAGCCGCACGGCTCCCTCGATTATCGCATACGGCCCCACAGATACATCGTCGGCCAACACGGCCAATGGATCGACAATCGCAGTCGGGTGAATCCTCACAGACATCGGCCAATCCCTCGGGTAAACGCAGCCTCCTTGCCGCGCCCCAGACGATAACAAATGCCGCCGATTCTGCCAGCGCGGTTTTTCCCAGTTAGGACAATAGGCGGGCAACGTCTCGGGCACCATGAAGGACAC
>JANLTA010000539.1:0-2221 GCA_031362705.1 Gemmataceae bacterium
ATTGCTGATGCAGCCTGCTTCCCGGTACAATCCGGACATTCCCTTCGGAGACGCGCATTGATCATCGACGCCGGCCATCGTCGCTGGTTTGTCGGCACCATTGTTTGCGCCACGCTGGCGCTGGGTTTCTACTATTGGTGCGACCGCGCAACGGTGGGCGGCGTCACGGGCGGCACCACGGTCGGCCTATGGTTCGGCGTCGCCGGGACCGCCATGATGCTGCTCTGCGGCGCATTCGTTGTGTTGAGGTTGGTTCCTGCGTGGTGGTGGCTTGGATCGCGCAAAGCCTGGCTCAAGGCCCACATCTGGCTCGGCCTGCTCAGCGTGGTGATGATCTTCTGCCACAGTGGCTTCCGGATCGGCGGCTTGATGGGGCAAGCGCTCTGGACTGTGTTGGCGACCATCATTGCGTCGGGAATCTTCGGTTTGATTGTGCAACAGACGTTGCCCGGTTTGTTGAGCCGCAAAGTTCCCGAAGAAGCGTCGTACGAACAAATCAATCACTATTGCGGCGTGTTGCGCGGCCGGGCCGACGACTTGTGCGATGCAATGCAAACTGTCTTGATAGCAACGGATGCCGAGGACGATCCCCAATCGCGGCTTTACACCGCATACGAGAATCAACTCAGGCCGTTCTTCGCGGTGCCGCCGCAAGTGATCCCGTTTGCCGACGAGCCGGCAACACGGGGTTGGTTCGACCGGTTGCGTGAAACTCTGCGATTGGCACCAGCCATAGACGCCGACTCGGAAGCGGAACAACTCATCGAAAGTGTGCGCAGTCGCATCGAGCCGGCCAAAGCCAAGGAGTTGCTGCCGCGTTTGGACAAGTTGAAGTCGTCGGTTGCACGGTTGTTCGACACCGTGGATACGGCAGGGCTGGCACCCGCCGCCAAGTCTGCATTCAATGAACTGCACTCGCTGGCCGGCGATGCGGTGGATGCCGTTGCCGGCGTCGAACGGCTGTGCGCAGCCGCTTGGCTCGATGCCCTCGAAGACCTGTGCGTACAACGCGGCAGGCTGCGAGTGCAGGAACGCATTCATCGCTGGCTGCACGGCTGGTTGCTACTCCACGTACCGCTCTCAGCAGCCTTGCTGATTCTGACCATCGCCCACATTGTAATGTCGCTTTACTACTGATTGGATGGTCGATGGATTCCGCCCGCGATCCGAAAACGTTTGTCTCCCGCTTCGAGCTGGACTATTTTCAGCGTGCGCGCAATATGCGCCGCTGGAAGTGGGCGCTGTCGTTGGTCGCGCTAGTACTTTCCGGCGTCATGGTCGGGGCCTTCGTATCGATTCCGCGTTTGCACACGGCGTTTCAGACTGCGCCCGTGTCGCATTCTCACTCAGCCTTTGGCGACAACTGCGCGGCTTGTCACGATCAACCATTCGGCACGGCCGGCCGTTTCTTTTCGGGTACGAGAGACGGCACTGTCAGTGATGCCAAGTGCCTGACTTGTCACGACGCTGGCCGGCATACTCCGCACCAACTCCACAATACTGGAGTTGATGGCAAAGCGTCGGGCTGTATCGATTGCCATAAGGAACACCGTGGCGATGCCCTGAGCAAGCTTACCGATCTGGCTTGTACGAATTGCCACGCTGATCTCAAGACGGATAACGGCCAAGCTCACTTTCACGCCCACATCAAGCACCTTGCCGATGGCCATCCGCCGTTCGGAACCTGGAGAAAAACGCCACTCGTTGATCCCGCCGGCGGCAAGTTCTCATTCAATCACAAACGACATCTGGAACTGGCAAATGAATTGAAGGATGTATCGAAGGAAAGCAGGCCATCGCTGGTCGCCGAGGCTGAGAAACTCCGGAAGCTCGACTGCGCTTATTGTCATCAGACGGACACGGACATGAAGCGGATGCAACCGATCCGTTACGATGACCATTGTGCTGCTTGTCATCCACTCAATGTGCAAGCCATGCCGCCCGCGCATTGGCCAGATGACGTGAGCGCTGCATTTGCCAAACAACCTTTGGCCCATCCCACACCAGGCGAAGGGCCGGCAAAGATTCGGGCAACTTTGCTTGAGCGTTATTTGACCTTGTCGGACCGCGCCAAAGTCGTCGCGCCGGCAGGTGCGGAACCGGCCATACTTCGCACAGACGAAGACCCCAAGGAGATACAGGAACGCGAACGGGTCGCCGCGGATCGCGCGCGAAGAACTGAAGCCCAGTTGTTCGACCGCGTCGGCGCTGGATGTGCATT
>JANLTA010000569.1:0-4324 GCA_031362705.1 Gemmataceae bacterium
GCGTCGCATTGATTGCTGTCGCTCGAAAGCTCCTCGTCCTCGCCAATGCCCTGCTCCGCGAAATGAAACCCTACGACCCACGGGCAAATTCAATTTGCCCGATAATTAATTGACTTGCAATATAGTTACTAATGGCTGTGACCCCTCCGGGGTCATACTGCTTACCACTCTACTTTTCAAATGCAACGCGACCCCCTTCCATCGCGTCCCACACGGCCTTGGCGATTTCTTTCTCTTGGCCCGTTTTCGATCGTTTCGCATACGCAAGTCGGGAATACAGTGCCGCTAGCCGCCCGGCCGGCTGAATCAAGTCGCGATCCAGATCGCCCACCGTTTTGGCAAACTCCAATGGCGTATCGCCTTCGCGGCGTGGTTGACCTTGTTCGCGCGACCATGCCTCCAGCGCGGCAAAGCTGTAGCGGATCAATTCAACGCCATCCCGCTGATCCGCCGTGCCGTCGTCAAATGGATTGGGATAGGAAGCAAATGATCGTACTGGCGGCGGCGGCGCTACGAATGGCGCCGTAATACCTTCAGACGCCGCCTTCCGCTCAAACAAACTCATCCACTTCTTCCACCACGCCGCCGCCCAACCTCGTGAGTTGGCAAGGAATCGCAATACGACCAGCGCAACGACGACGATCACGGCAAGTATGACTAGCCAACGTACCAACGTCTGCACGAACGACATGACGGATTCAACGACTTGAGGCGACTGCGGTTTGGAAGCATCGTTCGCATCACGGCTTTCAGTGCCCCCGTTGCCTTTGTCTCCCTTCTGACCGTCGCCTTTGCCTTTGTCCGTACCCCTTTTTCCTCCTTCGCCTTTTTCTCCACGATCAGATTTTGTTTTCGCTTTGTCGTCGGGTTGGCCTTGGTCGCTGCTAGCCTCGCGCGAGCCATCTTTATCTTCCCCCTCGCCGCCGGGTTTGCCATCTCCCTTTCCGGCATTCTTGGCATCGCGCGCCACCTTGCTGGCATCGCGCTCCGGCGAACCCCACGGCGTCATAGCAATCAATGGCGTTTCCGATTGCGGCCGCGGCAACAGCGCGGCAACCAACATGGCCAGCACCACCATGATTGCTCCGGTCGCCAACCAACGTGCGGCCAGCGGCGTGGGCAGCTTCATCTTTCGGGCTTTCAAATATTGCCGGAGGTTTACGAGTGCCGTCGTCAACAACAGCCCCAGGCCACAGGCGACATAGATCGTCATCCGCCAAAATGCGCTTTGTCGTCGATCCACATCTTCGACAGGTATCAGCGACTGCCCGATGCCAAAGAGCGGCAGCGCGGCCAACGTGAACCACACGACCCATAGGCCGTGGGGCCGATTCCGCGAGCGAAACTGCGAGATGAGTTGCCACGGGTCGGCGAGCGCATCGGCCAGCCCGCGTTCCGCCTTGCGATCGGGCTTGCCCATCCATGTGGTGTCTTTTGTCAATAGGTAGGCGCTGCCGGCAATCACGAGGATAATGAGCAAGTTGATGACGACGCCAAGCCCCTCTACGAAACGCATCGTGGCAATAAAGGTCACGCCGCCAAGCAATAAGCCATACAGAGCGGCTTTGTCACTACCCATCGTGAAGCTAATACGCGCGACAAGGACGATGGCGAACACAAAAAAGAACAGCGTCCAACGCAACTGATCGTCGAACCGGCCGCGATAACCCACGTCGAGCAGGAAGTACGCCAAACTGCCGATCAGACCCATGACCAATGCCGGATTGACAACCTCCAACAAGAGAGCAAACAAGTCAGTCTGGCGGGTTTCAGTTGCCATTGTTAGTTTGCCAGCGCCATTACTGCCGGCACCATCTGTGCCGAACACACATCGGGCAATTGCGATTCGTGGGCTAACACGCGCACGTCACGCACGCCTTCTGATGCTAAGAGTCCCAATGCCTGGACGACCGTGTCTTCGGCAGGGATGACAATGATCGCTGCAACGGCGAAGCTTTGGCGGCGCAAGTTGCCGAGGGCCAGCGCTGCTTGTTCCGTTACCTGTGGGAGTATCGCCATGACGGTTGCGTCGCGCGGCAGCCGGGACGCGATCTCCAAAACAAAATCAGGAAACGGTCGCCGATCGGATAGCTCCAGCCGGGCTAACAGTTGCCGGATCAGCGTCAATTGTGTCCAACCGCGTCGGGTCGGCACACCGAGCAATTCATCGCCGGCCGCCGCGAATTGGGCGGCCGCTTCCGTTCGCAGGTTCTCGACGACTTCGGCTTGTTCGTCATCAATTGTCACGCTTGCTTTCTTCAAACGATTGAGCGACGCCTCGGCCCAGCGTGCGGCTCCATCCATGCCGTTGGACCACAAGCCAACCTGTTGCTGTAACAACAATACCGCGTTGGCCAGTGAAGCGGCCGTAGTCGCCGCTAACTCAGAACGATATGGCTCACCGCGCGCGGAATAGCCGTCGGAATGCAAATCGAGGAGTAACGTCGCCCCAGCCAGCGTGGATGGATCGTACACCTTGCAATGCAATTGCCCGGTGCGTGCGGTGGCCCGCCAGTGAATACGGTTCAACGGATCGCCCTGCATGTACTGACGAACGCCGGCGATGCGCGTCGGATCCTCGTAAAGACGATGTGTCAACCGCACGTCGCCGACGGGGCGACGCGAGGCGATTTCGTAACCATTCAACGGCACGACCTTTGGCAACACCGTCACAAACGCGGGTGGCGCCAGTACACGCGCTTTGCGCACAAAGCCAAATAAGTCCCCGCTTTCAACAATTAATGGCCCAAGGGGATAGACGCCGCGTTGGCGAAAGGTGATTTTGTAGTCCAGTTTGGACGATTGCCCTGCTGATAGTGATCGCACGCGCAGACGCTTGCCCTTGAGTTGCACGCGCGGCGGACGTTGCGTCAGTATCGCTTCCGGTAACAAGTCTTCCAGCAGTAACCAGACAATCGAGCGGCGGCCTTCGTTTTCAATGTCCAATTCGACGCTGATGGTATCGCCGACTGAGACTTCCGTATCCGTCACGAATCGTTTGGCCGTAATTCGGCTCAGCCCTTCGCTCGCCAAATACCGTCCAACGACGGCCACCAACGCCAATGCCACGGCGGCATATACAACCAGCCCGGCACTCAACGCCCAGGCGATAACAACGAGCGTAATAGCTGCCAACAACCAACGCATGCCGGCATTATCGCGTTTGGGATCGTGATTGGCCCGTTGCGTAGTGTCGCAATTGGTTTTCTTCGTGCTTCCTTTGTGCCCTTTGTGCCTTTGTGGTTGGTCTTAAGAACTCACCACAAAGGCACAAAGGGCACAAAGAAGACGAATTCATGTCGCACGCGTCGATTTCTCGCGCCGTGGCAAACAGAGACACTACCGCCCGTTGATTGAGCGATGTGCGCATGAAAAAGCCCACGGACCGTCTCCGTGGACTTGAATATCTCCAACTTTCGTTACTGCTTGGTCGTTGGCCCACCAATGTTGATCTTGGCGGTGGCTCGCAGTTGCACACAGAGTTGTTCACGCATTTGGCCACAGTAGACTTCTTTGACTTCCTCTTTCACCTATTCGTACACCACCGGCTGGCCAGCTTTGCGACCAGTGGCCATGATGAGATGCAAACCAAACTGCGTCGCGACGACATCAGTCACCTCATACGGCTTCAGTGCAAACGCGGCTCGGGCGAACGGCTCGACCATGCTGCCCGCGCGTGGGAACCAGCTCAAGTCGCCACCCTCTTTTTTCGATGGGCACATGGAGAGCTTCTCGGCCGCACGGGCAAATGCCTCTTCGACCGCATGGGCGCGTGCCTGGCTCTTGGCAATGTTGTCCGCGGTCGCGGGCAACTTGGCCACGGCCGCTTCACCGGCGGCGAGAATTTCTTTACGTGCCGCTTGGAGCGTCGCCTTGGCGGCGTCAACCGACTGACCTGCCGCAGGCGTAATCAAGATATGCCGCGCGCGTACCATACTGCCGTCGAACATATCCTGGTTCTTCTGAAACATGTCCTTGAGGACCGCATCTGTCGCTTTGCCGGCCGCGAATTTTTCCCAGCGAATGTCGGCGGCAACTTGCGTGCGCATTTCCTCATCCGACAGATTCATTTCCTTCATCATCGTGGCCATATCGCGCTTTTGCTTCTGCATCTCGGCGGCGATTTCGCCAAGCCGTGTTTGCACTTCTTTCGGATCGACCGCGATCTTTTGTGCTGCGAGATACTGGTCAACAAGGACGTTATCAACGAGGTAGTCGAGGATTTCCTTGCGTGCCTCCGCATGTTTTTCGGGCGGCACTCGTTTGAGCGCGCGTTGAACCGCGATTTCGGCGACCGGTAAGCCATTCACGGTAGCGGCGACGG
>JANLTA010000580.1:0-1799 GCA_031362705.1 Gemmataceae bacterium
CAGTGGTTCGGCTACAACTCCATCGACACCGTGATCCTGATGACCAGTGATCGCGACTTTGTCACCGCGCTGGTCGGTGAGCGCGATGGCCGCAAGGCTGCTCTGGTCGATTGGGTGCGTCGCGGCGGCAAGCTCATCGTCAGCATCGGCAAGAATCAGGATTTGTTGGCCGGCGCACAGGAACTTACCGATGCCTTGCCTGCCCTCCCCATCGGCACGTTGGAACAAACCGAGTTACGGCTCGCATGGGCGGACTTGAATGCCAGCGAAGAACCATTGACGCAAGTCACAGTCGCCAAGCTGTCGCCGAAAGCGGAACGCAGCCCGCAGGCGATCCTGTCAACGCTGCGGTCAGGCGATACGCCGGGGCAACCTATCGCTTTGCGGGCGGGTTATGGATTTGGCCGCGTGACAGTCGTGGCCTTTGACATTGATGACAAGCCGCTATCCAGGTGGCGGCACCGCGATGTGTTCTGGCGCGAGTTGGCGAATCGAGCCGGCACCCATGTGTCCGCTTTGCCAGTTGACAATGCCCTCAGCTATCGTTACGGCAGTGGAGACAACTCCACCGAAGACACCGACTTCCGTGCCCTGGTCACGGCGATGGAGACGTTTCCCGGCGTGCCCGTCATCTCGTTCGGCTGGGTGGCCCTCTTCATCCTTGCGTACATCATCCTCGTCGGCCCGCTCGACTATTTCTTTCTCAAGAAAGTCGTCAAGCGGTTGGAGCTGACATGGATCACATTTCCCATCATCGTGCTATCGGTGAGTGCAATCGCATATTACGCTGCTTACGCGCTCAAGGGCAGCGACATGCGCATCAACAAATACGATCTTGTTGACATCGACATGCGGTCGAAACTCATTCAAGGCCGCACATGGTTCACGCTGTTTAGCCCGCGCATTCAGAATTACAACATCGGCATCGAATCGGCGTGGACGTCTGACAATGCGGAGCGGGATGTGTTTGTCGGTTGGGGCGGCCAAGCCCATCAATCGCGGACGAGCTTGTTCAGCCGGCATTACGAATACCTGCCCAAGTCCGCCGGTCTGAGGAATGTGCCCGTGCAGGTGTGGTCCACCAAGGGCTTTCAGAGCCAGTGGCTGGCCCCGCTCGACAATGGCCGCAAACTGGTGGACGCGGATCTGCGCGTGCCGCCGGGTAGTCAGGGGCTGATCGGCACCATCACGTTGAACTTGCCGGCGGCGCTGGAGAATGCGTGCCTTATCTATGGCGGCGGCCAGCGTGAACCATCCGTGCGCATGTTGGGCACGCTAGCACCGGGCAGCCCCAAACCGGTAACGGCGACGGAACCGCGCCAGTTTAAGAATTGGCTCGACGATCCATTCGGCAAGGCCAAAGTCATCGACGAAAACGCCGTAGCAGTTCGCGGCGGCGCGGAAGCGGCTAATGCGAGTTGGTTGCCATCGTCCATCCTCTTCAATGAGCTGCGCACCGGTGCCGAGCGACCCAGCAACGCCACGCTGCGTGATCTCGACCAATCGTGGCGACTGCTCAATGGCAATCCGCACGATGCCATCCTGGTCGGCACGCTTGCCAAGATCGAAGGCGCGGCCGAGGCGACCAATGCCGATGCCGCCAACCCCACACGGCTGTGGTTCGGCGCGTTTCTGGATGCGCCGGGAGCCAAGCGACCGAAACTCGATGGCACGCTCAAACAAGAAACCTGCGTTCGCATCCTTCTTCCGGTCCGCTCGGCGGACGCGCCCGGGAACTAAACATGATCGAAACCCGTGACCTCACGAAAACATACGGCGAGTTGTACGCGCTGAACCGG
>JANLTA010000592.1:0-2139 GCA_031362705.1 Gemmataceae bacterium
TGCACGCACAAGTTCTTGTTCCGCATCGACGTAGCCCAAGCATACTTCATCATCCGCCAGCATGGAAACGTCCACGGGAAACTCCGAGGAAAACGTCGTTTCGTTGGCGAAGGACCGAGCGGCAAAATCTACGAACAGGAAATCGTCTTGACGTACGAAGACGAAGTCCGCACGTTTCGACGTATTACGATTGAGTTACTGGTACCGACGCGTGACGGCGATTCGGTGATGCATATCTTGACGAACTTGCCTGCGGACCAAGTGTCAGGCGCCGTGGTGGCGGATTGTTACCGGCGCCGCTGGACCATCTAAACGCTGTTTGCGGAAGTGACGGCAACGCTGGCGTGTGAGATCGATACCTTGTGTTACCCCAGGGCGGCGTTGTTCGTATTCAGTCTGGCCTTGCTGGCGGCCAACGCGGTGGCTGTGGTGAAAGCATCGCTGCGTGCAGCGCATGGCGAAAAAGAAGCCGACGACCTGTCCGGTTACTATTTAGCCTTGGAGATCAAGCAAGTGCATGAAGGAATGATGATCGCCCTGCCCGAGGAAAACTGGCAGGTGTTCCAAACCATGACCAGTAAACAATTCGCGTTGGTTCTGAAGGAAATCGCCGCGCACGCGGACTTGGCTCGCTATCGCAAGAGTCGGCGCGGCCCGAAGAAGGCGCCGCCCAAACGTACCAAACACTCCAACGGTGGTCATGTCTCTACTCACAAAATACTTTCGGAACGAAAAAAGTAACACCTTGGAAGCCCTGCCGCCTGAGGGTAAAGGAAATCTGTCCGGGGCGACCATCACCGACGGCCGTTACCAAATCCCGCAGGCCAACGGACTCGCTCCCAACAGCTATGAAGTCAAGGTCTTCTCTTACGACACCAAAGGCGCCAAGGTCTCGACGCAAATGCCGGGCGAACCCGGGGAAGGTTTCAAAGAGCGAATCGCCCGCAAGTACAACCTCGCAAGCGAGCTCAAAGCCGAGGTGAAACCGGGGAATACCACATTCGACTTTTCCGTGGATTGAACGTCTTCATCTTTCTCAGCGAAAGGGATCTGCCATGCAGTACCGACGTGGCTTCACTTTGATCGAGTTGCTGGTGGTCATTGCCATCATCGCCATCTTGATCGCCCTGCTCGTGCCCGCCGTGCAAAAGGTGCGTTCGGCGGCGGCGATGACGCAATGCAAGAATAATCTCAAGCAGATCGCGCTGGGGATGCACAACTACCACGGGGCCTTCAAAAAGCTCCCCTATGGGGAGGGCCCCGGCAACCCGGCGGATCCGATCACCACGCGCCGCGGCTGCTGCTGGGGAACCTGGCAAACGCTGTTGCTTCCTTACATCGACCAGCAACCGATGTTCGCCCTTTATGTCAACCTTGGAGGCAATGATATCACCGGCGTGGCCATCACCGGCACCACCAATCGCCTGCGCTATGGCGACGCCCCCAACTCCACAAGCGTCACCAGCCAACGCCTCGCCGTCTTGACGTGCCCGAGCGACCAGCCCAATCCGAGCGCCATTCCTCCGATCACCTCGCACAACTACGTCGTCAACTATGGCAACACAAACAGCTATCAGGTGGACATCACCACGCCCGCCCCCGTGCGGTACTTCGGCGCTCCGTTTGGTTGGGCGCCGGACCAGAAACGGCTCACCGCAATTCTTGACGGCACCAGCAACACGCTCATGGTATCGGAGACCGTTCAGGGCAGACAATCCGATCTGCGCGGCTTCACCTGGTGGGCGCCGGGCGCTCAGTTCACCTCGTTTTATGGCCCCAATACTTCGTCGCCGGACATCGTCACCCAAAACTGCGTCAACCTGCCGGCCGAGAACCTTCCGTGCGTGGACAACGGCGGCTCGTGGAACATCCTGGCCGCGCGCAGCCGACATCCCGGCGCGGTCCAGGCCGCCATGTGCGACGGCACCGTCCGCTTGATACAGCAGAGCATCGACATCAGTATTTGGCGTGCACTCAGCACCATCAACGGCAGCGAAACCGTCGGGGATTTTTGACATGAACCTCAGGGCCTGAACGCCAGCGACGGTGCAGCCCGGTGCCCTCGCTCGGGCTTGGCTGCGTCAATCCTCGCGAAACGCCTTCTTTTTGCTGAACAGTTCGAGCCGCTTCTTCGACTCG
>JANLTA010000608.1:0-4042 GCA_031362705.1 Gemmataceae bacterium
TGAGTCCGTCGATATCCGTAAAGCTCACGGCGTTCGCCGTGTTACCCGCGATGATATCTACGTCGTTTGTCGTACTGGTCAGTGTGAATGACCCGCCACCGAGCAGTTCAAGACCCGCCGCTGTGACATCCTTGCTTTGCGTGACAGCGCCACCCGCACTCAGTGAGGCATTGGCGGAGCCGACGTTGACGCCGCCGACGCCGTCTACGGAGCTGATGACGAGATCATCAGCATCGACGAAGCTCGCATTGTCGTTGGTGGTAACGATTGCCAGTGAATCAACGTCCGAGGAGGTGTCGGTGATACTGACGGCATCGCCAGCATTGATGCCCAGGTTGGCGACGACGATGCCGCCCGCCGTGCCAGTGACTTTGCCCGACGTCGTAATTCGCATTGTCGCTGATAGCCCTGGACTAACATCCGCCGAGACAACGACATTGCCGGTGCTGGCATTGCCGATGCGTAGCTTGCCGGATGTGATCGTATCGAGTTCGCCATCGCCAAGGCTGACCGGGCCGCCAATAGCATCAGTCGAGGAACCAAGATCGAAGCCGACGCCATTGGTCAGTTGCAACAAGGTGACGACATTGGCGCCGGCATTGATACTTGTACCTAGGTCAAAGTTCATACTGTTGGCATTGATGTTGATGTTGCCCGTGCCGGTGGACTTCACCACCGCACCGGCACTGACGATGCTGAAGCCTAGACTGCCCGGGCCGGAGCCTTCCGTGCCGGTGATCGTGATGTTGCCGTCAACGGATTGAACGCCCGAGAACAGGAACACCCCGCCATTGTTGCCACCGGTGCCTGCGCCGCCGGTGCCCGCGATGGTGATCTTCCCGGCACCGCCGGTCGTGATCGAACCAATCGCTGTCGCGCCCTTGCCAGAGGCTACACCGAAGTTGAATTGGCTAGCACCCGTGCCGCCGCCGGTTCCGGTGATGGTCACGTCGTTGCTCACGGCCGATAGTGTGCCGTAATTCCAAACGCCGATGTTGTACTTGCCCTGACTTGGGCCAGCGACGCCCGTCACCGTGAGCTTGCCCTTGCCGCCCGCAGAGATGACATTGGTCGCCGTGCCACCGCGGACATAAATGCCCGAGTTGTAACTGCCGTCCGATGATATACTCGTACCCGCCATCGTGAGATCGCCGGAATTGGTGCTAACCAGCACGCCCGAATTGAGGCCGAGTATTATGCCACAAGCCAGTTGACCGGCCGCAAGCGTGATATTGGCGCTCTTGCCAGTGATGGACATATTGCCCGTACCGGTGACGGTTGCCTTGGTGTTGGCCGAGAGAACGTAGACTCCCGCGCTGAAGGTAGTCGCGCCGGACCCGCCGGCTGTGCCGCTCATGAGCATGTCGCCATTCAGGGTCGTTACTTGTGCGCCCGTCCCGATGCGAATGCCTTGGGTGCTGGTGCCCGTGCCGCCGCCGCCAATGCCGGTAATGTCGAGCTTGCCCGAACCACTTGCTGACACTAACGTGCCGGCCCCAAAGATATAAACGCCGCGATTGGCGCCGCTAATGCCATTGCCACCGCCTGTGCCGTTCAGCGTGATGTCGCCCGATGCAGTCGATACTAGTGTGCCACCCGAGAACGAAATGCCTCGGTTGGCCGAAGCGGCGTTCAAGTTGCCGACACCAGTGATGGAGATGCTGCCCAAACCGGTGGACTTGATTTGCGGTCCCGGGGCGACTGCGTTGTTAAAGTTGACGCCAATGCTGGCTGCAGTGCCGCCGGCACCACCATTTCCCACGATGGTCATCAATCCATCGACGGTGGACAACAACGCGCCGGCTGTGGCCCAGACGCCTTCGTTGTTACCACCAGTGCCGCCACCGCCGATGCCCGTGATGGATAGCTTGCCGATGCCGCCCGCAAGTACATTCGATCCGACACCATTGAAGTACGCACCGCGATTCGCGCTGCTGGTGCCCGTGCCGCCGCCGGTGCCGTTGATTGTAATGTCGCCACTGGCAGTCGATACGACGGCAGCGCCAAGTACGTACACGCCGCGGTTGCTTGTACCCGTGCTTGCTCCACCAATGCCGGTGAGGTTGATGACACCCGCGCCGGTCGCTGTGACCATAGCACTGGTTTGGATTCCCACGCCGCGATTGCTTCCGGAAGCGCCGATACCGCCACCGGTGCCGTTCACATCCACCTTCGTGGCGGACGTGACCAAAGTGCCGACGCCATCTACCAGCACACCCAGATTCGAGCCACCAGTCGATACAGTCCCGCCGGTGCCGACGATGCTCAATGTTACCGCACCGGTGGATGACGCCTGCGCGCCGGCAAAGATGGCGACACCATGATTATTGGCACCCGATCCCGCACCGCCGCCCGTGCCCGAGAGCAAGACATTGCCGCCGCCGGAAGTGACAAGCGAGCCAGTGCCATTGACGCTGACGCCGGAGTTCGACGCTCCGGCTCCCGTCGCTGCACCACCCTTGCCGGTGACCGATACTGCGCCGCTTGTAGAACTACCAATCACAGCGCCGCCTAACACTTGCACGCCGAGTTGATTGCCTACGACATCGTTGCCGCCACGACCTTGCACCGTGATTGTGCCGCCGGCTGAGCTATTGATTTTCGCGCCGTTGATGTTGACGCCAATGAAGTTACCCGCCGTCGGCGTACCGCCTTGATTCGCCGCGACGTTGATGGCCCCGCTTGCAGAGATGAGGCTCGCACCGCTAGACAGACTGACGTTCCTTGAAGCGGTCAACCCGATGGTGCCGCTGCCACTGACAATCAAGTCCGAAGCAGTATTCGGCTGACTGATTGTGCGGCCACTGGCCGACAGATTGCCGCCGCTGGCCAAGCTGACATCTGCGTTGAATGCGACATCATTGTCGTTGATGGCAGCGGGTCCGGTGGCTGTCGCGTTCAGGTTGTTCAATGCAAAGCCAGCGGCACCGTTCACAGTGAACAGCGTGATGGCTCCGGCGTTGCCGGTTCCTGTGGATGAGTCAAGCGTCAGATTCAATCCGGCCGCGTTTCCTGATATCGACGAACTATTGAAGTTAATCGATCCGGCGGCAGCGTTACCGCTCTCTGAATCAAATACGGTGGTCGTGGTCAACACGACGCCGCCCGTGGCGGCGATGGAGATATTCGCTGTCTTGCCGCCAGAAGCATCGGTGCTGACGTTGCCACCGAACTGGGTCAGGCCACCACTCGTGACGCCGAAACTACCTAAACGAGCGGCAGCACCGACCGTGCTGCCCAACGTGACGCGATCATTGGCGACGGCGCTGAGTTCATCGGTGCCAGCCGTCGCTGCCTCAACGATACCATTGAAGAAGATGTCATTGCCCGCGCCGTTGGCGGTCAAAGTTCGCGTGCCGCTCACGCTCATTACGCCGTTGAACGTCTGGTTTCCCGTCGTCGTGATATTAGCTTTGACTTGAATTGCCTCGGCGGTCGCCACCAGGTCCTTCGTCGTGGTTAGCGTTTGCGCGAAATTGATGCTGTCACTGCCGCCGCCGCCGTCCAACGTCAACTTGGCGGTGAAGTCGGGCAAACTATTGATCGTGATCGAGTCCGCAAACACGCCGACGTCGCCATTGATGGTCAGCGAGTTGGTGGGATTGGTGAAATCGGTCTGCTCGAATGTATCGCCGGAGAGTCGGGAGATTGCATTCGCAGGCGTCCCATCATCTGCAAGTGTTGCGGTGGTCGCGGCGGCTGGGAGATTGAAGACGATGTCCGTGACGCTGCCCGCGTTGATCAGCACGGGTTCCAACCCTGTGTAGGTAATCTTCGTATTGCTGCCCGCACCAAGCGGATCGAGGACAAAGTTGCCGGCGTTGATGCCGGTGAAATTGCCAGTGATGACGTCGAATGAGCCGCCCTGAACCGCCATGGCGTCGCCAGGGCCAGTTGTGGGATCATTGCCGTTGAACGTGGTTCCTAATCCAGGGACCGGGCTGCCTGTCGAATAATCAAAGGTCAACGTATCACCACTGGATGAGCCATTGAACGTGATGCCGACGCTGGCACTATAGACGGCCGTTGCGACGAGCGTGAC
>JANLTA010000614.1:0-8110 GCA_031362705.1 Gemmataceae bacterium
CCCCTTCATTTGCCGACGGATCAAACGCGGGACCGAATCGCGCAATCTGCCGCAAGTATTGGTCGAATTTGGGCGTTTGGCAAAGAGTGGCGTATTCTGCTGTATTTTGTGGCAATAACAGGTTGAAAATCGCTTAAGTCGAGTAGTCACTCGCATTTGCGAGCAACCACATTGCCAAGTTCGCGGCCTTGTAGGGAATGGAGCAAAGATCGACATACTCTTGACGCGTGTGAGCATGTTGGCCCCATGGGCCAAGGCCGTCAATGGTTGGCACGCCGGCGGCGGCGAAAAGGTTGGCGTCGCTGACACCGCCTTGAAGAGGTGCGCGTTCGCAGCCGAGACCAAGCAAGCGACCATGCCGCGCGTAACTATCCATGAGTTTGGTGGATGCCGCAGTTTCCGACATCGGCGGCACCTCGCTGGTGCGGACTAACTTTGCCGAAGCATGACTCACGATAGCGTGAAGAGCGGCTTCGACTTGACCCAAGTCTGCAGCAGTCGGTGCACGGACTTCAAAGTCAAGTATCGCCTGTTCGGCAACGATGTTGACTTTGCCGCCGCCACTTACCGTGCCGAAGTTGACACGAATGCCGCAATCTAAATCAGTCAGTCCCGCGAACTGGTACCCAATACGAAACAACTGTTCAATAGCGTTGGTTGTGTTCACCAATCCCGAGTGTGCCGCCTGCCCAATTGCAACGAGTCGATAACATCGCAGCCCTTTTCGTTGTGTGACGATGCGATCCTCATCGCGACCGAATTCAAACACCAGCGCGAGACTTGCTTGCTTCGCCAGATTAACGATGAACTCAGTCGCATGGTCCGTGCCATCTTCTTCACACGAATTGACAAAAAAAGTGATCGGCAATTGGTCGAGCTTGCCGGTTTTCGCCAAGGAACGCAGGGCGCTGACAATACATACGACGCCACCTTTGAGGTCCAGGCTGCCAGGGCCAAATGCCTTCAATGCTAACGCATCTGTCTTTGCAGGGGGCAAAGTTGTCGGCAACGCGCCATCCACGTGCAATTGATCCGTCGAAGTATCAATGTCGTGTACGGTGTCCGCATGAGCGACCAGGAAAATGCTGCGATCCGCCGCCATTGCGGCTTTCGTCCTTGCCAGCAAATGACTGCCGCGGCCGGCTTCGGGAATCAGCTCACACGACATGCCAAGTGATTCCAGCACACTCATCAAAACAAATTGCACCCGCGTTACCGCTGGGCCATCCGTGGAGGGCGAGCCGATGGCCACGAGTTGCGCCAACAGGGCAACATCCTCCGGCAGTGAGGAACAAATATCGTGAAGAACATTCACTGAAGATTGGTCCCGCGGGTTGACGCTTTCCTCCATGACGCGCATGATACTGTAACGATTCGGCATTCGCCCGCCATCAGGACGCCCTTCGGGGCACACCATCATCACGGACGACGACCAATTCACGCATTTCTATTCGCCGTGCCATCGCCGAGGCCGCGCGCCCGGGATTGATGCGCTATGAAAACGATTCTCGACAAGATCGCGTCTTCGACGCGGAACGCCAACCTACAACGGGAAGCGACTCTCAGCGACGAGATCATTTGCCGGGAAGGCTACGTCATCGCCGTGCGGGTACTCACGGAAAAAAACGTCTACAACACGGTAGAACTTGCCACGGGCCGCATGAGTCGGCTGTGCAAGGGCGACGTGATCGCCGGCGTGCTTGGCAGCCGCAACGCGCTAAAGGGTTATTGCGGAGTGGTGCCAGAGAGTTTGTCGCCCGGCGACACCGTGCAAATCCTCAACCTCGGCGGCGTGTTGGGCAAATGCGTCAGTGATAACCCCGAGCTCGGCCCGCCAATCGATGCCGAGGTGTTGGGTAGTGTGCTGCACTTTCCCTCTCTGCAACATCGGATCGGCAAGCCGGCCAGTATTCATCAGGGACCGGTGCAGGTCACCGACTCGCTCATCGAATCCGTACCGCTCGCCATTGTCTCCGGCACTTGCATGAACGCGGGCAAGACTCGAGCAGCTTGCGAGATCATCAAGCAATTGGACCATGCCGGGCTAAAGGTTGGTGCCGCCAAGCTCAGCGGCATCAGCCTGCGCCGCGACACACTCGACATGGCCGACTTCGGCGCGAGTGCCGTGTTTGACTTCACCGACGCCGGCATTGTCTGCACCAAGCCAGAAACCGTCGTCGGCGCCGCTAAAGGAATCGTCAATGCACTAATGGGGCAAAAGTTGGATTGCATCGTGTTGGAACTCGGCGACGGCATCATGGGCGAATATGGGGTGATGAACCTGTTACTCGATAAGGAATTGATGTCGTTCGTGAAAGCCCACGTGTTGGCGGCCAACGATCAAGTTGGGGCGTGGGGAGCATACAAGTATCTTGACGGCGTCTGCCCGCCGATCGACGCCATCTGCGGGCCGGCTACGGATAACATCGTGGGCAAACGCTTCATCGCCGATAAACTCGGCATCGCCGCCGCCAATGCACTAAAGGAACCGGCACGACTCGGCGAAATCGTGTTGAACAAATTGAAGGTGGGCTCGGGTTGAAAGCGCTTCGCGCCGGTATCGCTGGCGGCTCCGGCTACGTCGGGCTGGAGTTGTTGCGCTATCTTCACTCGCATCCAGATTTCAGCGTCGCCGCTGTCACCTCGCGCGAACATTGCGGCAAGCCGTTGAGCGATGTTCATCGCGGATTTGCTGGCATCACCGAGCTTTGTTTCACCGATAACATTGCCGCACTCGCCGAACTCGACGTCGTGTTTACCGCCGTCCCGCACGGCGAGTCGATGAGGCTCGTTGCTCAATTAAGGGCGATCCGCACCGATTTACCGGTGATCGACCTTGGTGCCGACTTTCGCGTATCTCAGCAACTGTTCGAGCAAGTCTATGGCGAGGAACATCATTGCCCGGAGTTGTTGCAAGAAGCAGTCTATGGCGTGCCGGAGTTGCATCGTGAACGGATTTCCAAGGCTCGGTTGATTGCGAATCCGGGGTGCTTTGCCCATTGCAACATTCTCGCGCTTGCACCGTTAGCAATGCGTGGGCTGCTAGTCGGACCGACCCGCGTGAGCGCCATCACCGGGTCCAGCGGCAGCGGGGCACATGCCAAAGCAGTGACGCATCATCCCGAGCGAAATGATTCGGTTAGTGCGTACAACGTGTTGGCGCATCGTCATGTCCCGGAGATCGAACGGGCACTTGGTGAGACCAAACCTGTTTCGATCCAACTGGTACCGCTATCTGGCCCGTTTAGCCGTGGCATCTTTGCGACCGTGTTCGTGACCGTCATTGATGCAACCATCAACGTCGGCGAAATCTATGATGAATTCGCTGCCACGAATCGCTTCGTGCGGCGACGGCAAGTCAGTCCGCGATTATTGGATGTACGCGGCACCAATTTCTGCGACATCGCCGTTCACCAGTCCCGCAGCGATGTTGTGATCATTAGCGCCATCGATAATCTTGGCAAGGGCGCGGCGGCCAACGCGGTTCAATGCGCCAACCTGATGTTCGGGCTACCCGAGGAGAGCGGTTTGCTTAATCCGCCTTTGGCTCCATAGGAGAAAAGCGTGACTGGGCCGGAGTATGTGACGATCAAAGCGATGGAAGATGCGTACCAGTTGAAAACGTACGCCAAGCATGAGATTGCGCTCGAGCGCGGGCAAGGCAATTACGTCTTCGATAGTACGGGCCGACGTTATCTCGATTTTTACGGTGGCCATTGCGTCACAACCACGGGGCATTGCCATCCGCGCGTCGTCGCCGCAATTCGCGAACAATCCGAGAAACTAATCTTCTATTCCAATGTCGTTTACAGCTCGATTCGCGCGGAGGCCGCGCGCGCCATTATCGCGTTGGCTCCCGAAGGCATGACGCAGGTCTTCTTCTGCAATTCGGGCACGGAGGCCAACGAAACAGCCATCAAAGCGGCGCGCAAGCACACCGGGCGAACAACCATCATCGCGATGAATGACGGCTTTCACGGCCGAACCTACGGCTCCATGAGCGCGACGGGCTTCGCCAAGTACCGCATCTTTCCGCCGAACTTGCCGGGCATACGGTTCGCCGATTTCGGCAGCATCTCTAGCGTGCAAGAACAGTATCTCGAAGCTGGAGGCGATGTCGCCGCCGTGATGCTTGAACCCATCCAGAGCATGGCCGGTGTTCGCATTGCCGAGCCCGCGTACTATCGCCAATTGCGTGAGTTCTGCGACGCCAACGGCGTATTGCTTGTTTTTGACGAAGTGCAGACTGGGTTTGCCCGAACCGGCGCGAACTTCTTCGCGCAGAACATCGGCGTCTCGCCTGATCTGATCACGCTTGCCAAAGGCATCGCCAGCGGCGTACCCATGGGCGCTGTTATTTTTTCGCAGGCGATTGCTGAAAAGATCGGCAATGGTGAACACGGCTCCACGTTCGGCGGCGGACCGCTGGCCTGCGCAGCCGCCAAGGCGACCGCCGAAGTGATCGCGGAAGAACACCTTGCCGACAACGCCCGCGAGCTGGGCGGCTATTTGATGGATACTCTCCGTAAGGCGAGCATTCCCGGACTCGCAGAAGTGCGAGGCATTGGTCTCCTGATTGGCATCGAATTCGAGGGCGAGGGCAAGAATCTGGTGCCTGCGCTGTTGCAACGTGGCATCCTGATCGGTTCGTCGGAAGACCCGCGCACCATTCGGTTGATCCCGCCGCTCACGATTGATCGAGCCGAGTGCGACCTGCTTGTCGCCGCCCTGCGCGACGCCGCAACCGAGCTGTTTTCGTAGAAGATCAATGATGAACAACAAAGACCTGACGAAGTTTGCGGACTTATCACTCGACGAGGTGGAACTGGTCCTGGCCCGCGCCGCGGAATACAAACGCAAACACAAAGAAGGCCTGCGTCGCGAAGATGTGCTGGCGGGCCGTGTCGTCGCCATGGTATTTGAGAAGCCGTCGCTGCGGACCAAAGTGTCTTTTGAAGTCGCATCGTACTACCTGGGTGGCACGCCGATATTCCTTTCCAGTCCGCAAATCCTCGCCAGTGGTGGCAACGAGCGTGGTCGTGAGTCCGTACCGGACATCGCCCGCAACCTGGAGCGATTCACAGATCTCATCGTAGCCCGCGTGTATTCGCATGACGTGATTCGACAAATCGCCCAATCGGTTCGCATCCCCGTGATTAATGCGTTGTGCGATCGGCACCACCCGACCCAGGCGCTGGCCGACCTTCTGGCCATTCGCGGCCGATTGCAAAGGCCGGCGCGCACGATCAAAGTGGCGTTCGTCGGCGATGGCAACAATGTGGCAACGTCGCTGATGGACGCCTGCACGATGACCGGCATCCATTTCGCCATTGCCGCGCCGGCCGGATTTGAATTGCCTGCAGAAGAACAGGCACGCGGGCGCGAACTGGCCAAGGCGAGTGGTTCAAGTTTTCGCGCGACCAACGTACCGGCCGAAGCGGTGAATGGCGCTGATGTCGTCTACGCCGACACGTTTGTGTCGATGGGCCAGGAAGAGGAAAAGGCCGCCCGAGCCGCAGCCTTCAGTGGATTTCAAGTCAATGCACAGCTCATGGCCAAGGCCAAACCGGGTGCGCTGTTCATGCATTGCCTGCCCGCTCACCGCGGCGAAGAAGTCACCGACGATGTTATGGATTCACCGCAGTCCATCGTCTTTGATCAAGCGGAATGCCGACTCCATGTCGCCAAGGCACTCCTGGCCCTATATCTCACGTGATTCCATGAACGACCGCATCCAGGCGCTGACCGAAATCCTGCCGTACGTCCGCGAGTTTCAGGGCGGCCTATTTGTCTTGAAGCTCGGCGGCGAAGTGTGCCAGGGCGATGCTCTCCAGGAAATCGCCGAGCAAGTGAGCCTCATCCATCACGTTGGCGTCAAACTCGCGATCGTCCATGGAGGCGGCCCGCAAATCGACGAACTGCTCGTTCAACTCGGCGTGACCGTACAAAAAGTCGCGGGGCGTCGCATTACCGACGCCGATACCTTGCGCGCTGCCAAGATGGTCTACAACGGCCTCATCAATACCGACATCGTCGCGGCCCTGCGTTCGCATGGTGCTTCCGGTGTCGGCCTTACCGGCGTGGATGCTGGCCTCATCCTTGCCACGCGGCGACCCGCAAAAACGATGACAGACGACAGTGGCAACGAAGTCGTCGTCGATTTCGGCCACGTCGGGGATATCTCCCGCATTCAACCCGAATTCATCGAAACACTGATGCGCGAGCGGGTGATTCCGGTGATTTGTTCATTGGCGGCGGATGCCGATGGCAACGTGCTCAATATCAACGCCGATACCATTGCCTCCGCGCTGGCCGTGGCCCTAAAAGCGCAAAAACTGATCGTCATGACCAACGTGCCCGGCGTCCTGCGGCAGCGTGAGGATCCGGCGTCCATCGTTTCCTACACGGATGTCGAGTCACTGAACAACATGGTCCGCGACGGCGTCATCCAAGGTGGCATGTTGCCAAAAGTGCAGGCATGTGTTGACGCCATCCTCGGTGGCGTCCCGCGCACACACATTATCAACGGCGGCCGTCCCGAATCTCTGCTGCTCGAATTGTTCTCCAACCAGGGCTGCGGCACCATGATCGTCAACGACGCCGAACGCAAGCAATACGAAGATGAAATGGCGGAAGGCTGAGTTCCTGTGCCGGTGGCGTCTTAGTATGGTTTTCTTCGTGCTTCCTTTGTGCCCTTTGTGCCCTTTGTGCCCTTTGTGGTTGGTCTTAAGAACTCACCACAAAGACACAAAGGGCACGAAGGAAACCACAAAGAAGACGAATTCATACCAGAAACGTCGATTTCTTGCGGCGTGGCCAACTGAAACACTACCCGAAAGCGGCATTGAAATACTCAGTGGTCGGCACAATACTACGTGCTGACGGGCCGCGTCCCGCATGTCGTCAGTTCAGAACATGCCCAACTTTTTAGGTATCGCGCGGTGTCGCTCACATCGAATTGGCCGGGAACAGTATTTGGGCCAAAACAAATACTGTCGCATTTCCCAATATAATAACCTTGATCCAATAATCCTACGTACTTCAGTGGGCTACGGAGACGGCGATGGACGGAGGGCACGATGTTTGCGGACGTAAATCAGCGAACTTATGAATACCCCCCCCCCGCACCTCCCTTGTTGCGTTGACCAAAATCATTGCAACCAGTCTAAGGCCCTTTGCATTCGTATCGATCGAGATTTTACATAGGTCTGCGATTTCATTCTCCATCACCCCGAAGGCGGGTTAGCATGGACAACCTGTCGCCAGGTATCCGCGACTTGGCCCGGCGTTTGCTGACATTGGAAGCAGCAAATTCATCGGTTGACGATGCGCACGGGCATGCATTGGGGCGGGTCTTCGAAAAACTACAAGTCTCCCTCACGCGCTTGACCGGTGCCGATGGTTATCGAGCGCTCATGCGGCGGGCTCTGGCGCTGGCACGAGCAGAAGCCCCGGAGTTGCAGGGGATCACGGAAAGTTCCGACGGTACCCTCGAAAGACTTCAAGAAGGCGTCGGAGCCGACGGCAAGCCCATCGACAGCGGGGCTGTCATCGTCATTGCAAATCTACTCGGACTGCTGGTGATTTTTATCGGTGAGCCGCTGATGATGCGGCTGATTCGCGAAGTTTGGCCCGATGTGTCGTTGGGCAAATAGCAAAGGATCAAGGCGACTATATGAGCACACCAGGACAAGATCGGGTCAAGATCGGACAACTCCCGACCGGCGTGCCGGGCCTTGATGAAATTCTCGGCGGCGGGCTGCCCGAGTACTCGTTCAACATCATCGCCGGCGCTCCCGGCAGCGGTAAGACCACGCTGGCGCATCAGCTCATGTTCGCCAACGCCACTCCGGAAAAGCCGGCGCTGTACTTCACCGTGCTGGGCGAGCCGGCCATCAAGATGCTGCGCTACCAGCAGCAGTACACGTTCTTCGAGCATGCCAAGTTGGACGGAGCGATTCGCTTCATCAACCTCAGTCAGGTCGTCCTAGACCAGGACCTCGGCGCGGTCCTCGATGCCATCATCAAAGAGGTCGAGGCGTCCCAGCCGAGCATCGTCGTTGTGGACTCGTTCCGCACGGTGGTGCGCAAGGTGCTGAACAACGCGAGC
>JANLTA010000634.1:0-4174 GCA_031362705.1 Gemmataceae bacterium
GCATCGACAGCATCTAATAGTGTCTTTTGTGTCTGTTGATCAGCCAGCGATTGCTTGAGTAGCTCGGACCCCACGGCAGCGGCGGCAGCAGCCAGCCGGCGATCTTCCGCCGTGAAACCCGGCGCAGGCTTATCGAATAACTCGAGCACGGCGACCACGCCTCCTCCCACGGCCAGAGGCGCGGCCAATACTGTCTTGCGACCCCGCTCAAACGGCTGCAATTGCGTGCCCTTCAGCGCCGACGCATCCAACGTGGCCAGCGCGCTCGGTTCGCCCATGCTGGCGGCACTCGCCGCAATGGATCGCGCGAACGGCACTAGCGGCATCTCCAGCGGCGAACCATCGGCAGCATAAGCGCGACTGGTTTCGCCATGGTGAACCAACAGCACGGCATCGGCGGCGTGGGTTGCTTCGCGAAGAAAACCACACAACGCGGCCGCCGCCCGGGGCAATGGCGCGGCATCGGTCAGCGCCGCCGTCGAACGCACCAGTGGTAAAACCTGTTCGACAGCGGAACGAAACGCCGCTTGCGCGGCTTGCAGTTCACGCTCGCGCTTGGCCGGCACGATCCGGGCCAGTTGTTTCCGCACGGCGGCGACAAACGTCTCGCGTGTCAGTTCATGGTTTTTATCGAGATAATCGCGGACACCCATGCGCAAAGCCATCAATGGCGTCGCCTGGGCTGCATACCCCGTCACGAGAATAGCAACCACGTCGGGACGAAACACGGCCAGATCTTCAAGCAGGCGTAACCCATCCATGCCGGTGCCGAGATTCCAGTCGAGAATGGCCAAGTCAATTGGTTCACGCTGCGCATGTCGCAATGCCGCCTCGGCCTCAGCGGCGACCAGCACATTGCAGCCCAGGTTGGCTTCGGTCAACCAATCGCGGAACGTCCGGCGAACCGATTCCTCGTCATCCACAATCAAAACCGTTTCCGACATGACGCACCCTCCGGAGGCAATGCTACGAACGCGAACGCTAAATGAGGTTGTTGCCCGCGCGGAATCCCGTAACCTTTCCGCGATGATTGACCGCAAGATCGAACAGGCCGTCCTGATCGGCAGCCAATGCGTCGCCCGCTCGCCGGGCTTCGACGACGACATGGTGGCGACCGCTGAACAAATGATCGGCAAATACGGCGAGTTGCCTCGCGGTAACCGGGCCTTATTCATCGCGCCATTGGGCAAAGCCATCGCCGTCGTCCAAGTCGAAGGCCGGAATTATTACGTGTTGGTGCTGCCACCGAAACTGTATCGCGCCATTCACGATCCGTTTCGTATTGCCGGCGAATATTCGCCTGACTTCACGGCCCACGGTGACTTGCCGAGTTTGCAATGGACAGCAGGGCCGACGCCGGCGCGAATGCTGGCCGATGTGCAGGCCCTGTTGCAAATGGACGACAGCGCTACATTGTTAGGCACGGCACAAGCTGTGGTTGACGGCGGCCGCGTGGCCTTCGCCCGGCCGAGTTCCGACGGTGATACACTGCAACGCATCTGGTCCTTGCTACCCGACAGCGTCCGTGGCGAAGCGACATTGGCGACTTTTGCTCCAAACAACGCGCTGCGTTTTGACCTGGTTGTGACGCTACGCATTGAAGGTCCGCACTTTGCGAACTATCTCACTGAAGAACAAGCCGGTGACTATCCCGAAGGCCGATACGAGTTGGCCCTGCAACTCGCCGCCGAGACGAATGACGCCGACGCCATCGACCGTCTGTTCGCGCGCCGCTCGATGAGTCAGGCCGTGCGCTTCGCACTAACACTACTGGTCGCTGCTATCGTGCTGGGCCTCGCTGTGCGCTTCATTCCCTGGGAACGCTTACGATGAGTGACGAACTGGTATTGGGACTGCCGGCCGCGCGCGTTCAAGCGTTGGGCGCATTCACTGGCTTCACGACGAACGTGTCGCGCTATTTGCCGGGTTTGTTCGATGCCCAACATTTGTCATTTCGTACACGCAGTGAATGCGAGACCGACCCGACGTGGTTGCAGTTGATCCCGTATGTCGTGTTGCGGCACAACGACCGTCTCTTTCATTACACCCGCGGCAGCAAAGGCGGCGAGAAACGCCTGCATGCCTTGAAGTCCATCGGCATCGGCGGCCATATCAATCCCGTGGATACGGAAGCCGCCGACCCATATCGCGCCGGCATGGCCAGAGAATTGACCGAGGAAATTCATCTCGGCTGCGCGTACACCGAGAGCGTTCTCGGTCTCGTCTACGATCCATCAACATCAGTAGGATCGGTGCATCTCGGCGTCGTTCATGTGTTGTCATTGGACAACGACGACGTCACACCGCGCGAACTCAGCATCGCCGAATGCGGCTTCACCGGGATCGCCGAGTTGCGCCGAGAAGCGGCACAATTCGAGACGTGGTCGCAGTTGGTGTTGGCCAACGTTTCGAAATAGCAAGCGTTACAACCCCATCGCATAGTACACAGCCGGTTCGCGCAGGGAATCCGATTGGTTGATGTGTTCGAGTGCCGCACGCAGTTTGCCGGCCGGGGCGGGGTGCGTAGCGATGACCAGGGCGGTGCTCACGTCGCCGGTGGCTTCGTGTTGGATCACTTCGGCGATGGAGATTTGCTCCAAAGCCAGAAGGCCAGCAGCTTCAGCCAGCACGCCGGGCCTATCGGCGACAGTCAGGCGAATGTAGAAACGACTCATGATGTCATCGGTGGACATCAGATTGATGCCGGATGTTGGCTCCCACAGTCGCATGGCTTTGAACGCTGCTTGCGCCCGGCCAATGGCCATGTCTATGATATCGGCAACGACTGCACTGGCCGTCGGCATCGCCCCGGCACCGGCACCGTAGAAAAGCGTGTCCCCCACGACATCACCGGCAACACGCACGGCATTGTAAGCGCTGGCAACATCAGCCAGCGGCGTGCCTCGCCGTACTAGCACTGGCGCGACTTGCAGTGTCAGTTGATTGTCGTGAAGCTGCGCATCGGCGATCAGCTTGATGACACAACCAAGCTCCCCAGCTAAGCGAATGTCCAACGGTGAGATATCGGCAATACCGCGCCGTTCGATTTGCTTCGGCAACACTGCCACGCAAAAAGCGACACGGGCCAACACCGCAAGCTTGTGGGCGGCGTCGCTGCCGTCCACATCCAGCGTCGGATCGGCCTCGGCGTAACCCAGGCGTTGAGCTTCCGCCAGGGCCGTTCTGTAATCGCTGTGGTTGTCGGTCATCGCCGACAGGATGTAATTACAGGTGCCGTTAAGGATGCCTTGCAACCGGGTGATTTGATTCGCGGCTAAACCCTGGGTCAGCGCGCCGATGATTGGTACGCCGCCGGCCACGCTGCCTTCGAATGCAACTGACCGGCCATGTCGATGCGCTGCCGTGAACACCTCGGTGCCGAACTCTGCGAGCATTGCCTTATTGGCGGTGATCACATCTTTGCCCGCTGCTAGCGCGGCCAACACGGCTTCCTTCGCCCACGTAGTTCCGCCGACCAATTCCACGATGACGTGAACATGCGGGTCACTGATTGCCTTCACCAAGTCGGCGATGAGCAACCCTTGCGGCACATCACAAGATCGTTGTTTCGATACATCGCGCACAACAACGTGTCGTAGTTCCAAAGCGCGTCCCGCACGCCGCGCCAAGTGGTCGGCGCGTTCCATCAGCAGTTGCACGACGCCGCCGCCGACCGTGCCGCAACCGAGCAACGCGATTCCCAGCGGTTCCGGCATTGCAACTCCTCGACCATCGGCGCGGAAGAACTTACAAATCGGACCCCGGTATTACAACCATTTTCAGTGCGGCAGGGAGCCGCCCCCACACGGCCAAGTCGTAAGTACCGATAGCTGCGATGGTAACGCCATTGCTTGCAAAAATCTGCGCGATTGGCACGGCTGCTGCTTTATCTAGTTTCGTTCGGGCCGGCACAACAGCGGCCACCGCGATTTCTGGAAGTCGTTCCCCCGCGACACCAGGTCCCCCCTTCGCGGTGATCGTCGTCGGCCTCGCCGGTCGGTTAGACCCCGACTGCTGAATCGGTTTGCGATCCCCCTCGCGGCCGAGCGGACACCCTTCCCCACCCGCGTCACGACCCCTTCCCCGCACCCTTCTTCAGGCCACCCGCTCCCCCGCGGGTGGCTTTCTTTTTGCGCTGCCATTGGTTTCGCCTCGCCGATGCGATAAACTGCCA
>JANLTA010000640.1:0-12691 GCA_031362705.1 Gemmataceae bacterium
CGGCAGTTGGCGACGAAACGCACGCGATCGGTGCGAATCCAGATACCATTGCGACTGCCCAGGTTAATCACTTTCCATTTGTCGTCGTTGCCAACTTCGAAGCGCGCATGTGGCTTACCGAGGCACGGATCCACCGGCACCATCGCCCGGCCAAAGTCCACTGTGGGCGGGTCCAGTACAATTCGTCGTTCGCCGCCGATTTCCGCCAGAACAGGCGTGGTCGAACCTTCGCTTTGCTCAAAACGATACCGACGGCTGCCGAGCCACATCTCGACGCCATGTTTCAGGGGCCGCTCTGGAACGGCCACGTAAGTCCCGGTTTCGCTGTGCAGATCGGTCAGATGCCAAACGTGTTTGCCATTTTCGAGCGTGCGCGTGATTTCGGCATGGCGAGGCGAAATCAGGCTGTCATGTGGTACTCGTAACTCGCCCTCGGTGCGCCCGATGACAAAACGATCCGTACGAATGCGCAGCCACTCGCCATCCTCAGAACCATCATCGAGATAACACAGTAGCGCCATCGGCGGCCGGCGCGTTGGTTTGAAAACGGCGGCATCCTCGACCGCCTGTTCCGCGCGTGTTGCCAGCCGTTCGCCGTTGCGGAAGAGCGGCAGTGGTTCCAGTCGTGTCGGTGTGCGCCCGGCCGGTGTCACGGGTTTTTCTGGTTCCGGCTTGGAACCGGGAAGCGGCGTCGGTGCTTGATCGCGGATGATGGCTTCCTTGCGCGTCGGTGTGTAGCCGCCTTTGGGCTGCCCCGCGCCGCGGGTTACGCCAAGGTCGCCTTCGCTAAAGAGCGATTCGAGATCGCCGAATGGATCGTAGGGCATGGTCTGGCTCCATTATTCTTTGTCTTCCACGTTCACGAGTCGCAATTCCTTACCAATGCCGACGGCTAGAGTCTTGCCATTCGGAGAAACCGCGACCGCTGCCACATTAGGAACGTCTTTTTCCCAGATTGGTGCGGCCGGATCGGCTGCATTGGTATCGTACAGCAAAACTTTGCCGCGCGCAGCAATAGCGACCCAACGGCCATCGTGACTGACGGCAAAATCGTCGGGCTTCGGCGCGGTAAATGTGACTTTGAAGTCGTCCGCCTTCGGCGTGGCAAAGGTGATCTTTTTCTTGCTCGACATTGTCACCTTGCCATCCAGCTCAGTGAGTTTCACATCCGAGTCCGAGGTGGAATGCTTGATCGCCGTGGCCTTCACAGTCACGGGTTGGATTCTCTCAAGTTTCCTGTCGAGCAATCCACTCGGGGACCAAAAATACTCCATTGGTGCCGGTTGCGATGTGTCGTAATACAAACCAACGATCGGATAGCGGTTGGGGCCGGACGTTTCCTTGCCTTGAAGGTCGTGTAAGTAAATCCGGCTCTTGGTTGCCGTCAGAATCTGTTTGCCGTTGGGTTTCAAAGTGCCGCACATTGGAACGCTTTCAAGCAATTTGTTGATCGAAGGGGATCTTGATCCTATTTCCCAAATGGACATATGCGATTGATCCCAGACCACCAGTGACTGGGCGTCGCGGGGGTTGAAGGCGATGATGCTAATTGCGCTCGGCAGTCGCGCGCTCCAGGTTTTTTCCTCGACGGGCACTGGCGCTTTTGCCTTGCCTTTTGTCGCCTCCGCAACTGTCACATTGAATCGCGCCTTCTCCTCACGTGTCCTCATATCCAGGAGGCGAACCGGGCCGGAATGAGCTTTGCCAATGGGCCGGACGCGGAGCGACAATTCGTTGCTTCCCGCCGCGATACGCAACACGCTTGGGATCGTGACACCCTGTGGTGACTCGGCCGCCAGCATAATATCCTCGTCCCAACCTTCGCGCACGATGGCAATGGTCACGAGCTTTTCTTCATTCGCGGCGAGATTCACATCGTCCGGTTGGATCACGGAATAGCGTGGCACTGTAATGTCTAGCGGTATCGTCACTTCTTGCACGACGTCGCCTGCCTTACCGATGATCTTGATCGACGCGGTCGTCACCGTCGGCTGTAACCGATAGGCCAGCATTGCCGTATCCGAACCGCCGGCAATCGTGGCCCCGCCCAGAGGCGACACGCCGACTTGTTCCGATTGCATGGCAAGGCTGATTGGTCCCGACCATTCTGTGGCACGTTTCACGGTCACGGTGATATTGTTGGTCTTGCCCGCTGTGGCTTTTGCAGACGTGATCGGATTGAACGTGAACGCCATGTCCGCAGCCGTAGCCATCGGCGCATCGCCAAGTGGGATCTTGTTTGTGTTCGGTGCAGCCGTCGAGGCTCCCGGTCGCAACAGGAACCAACCGAGAATCGCAAACATGCCCAGCGCCAGCACGCCGCCGCCGATCGCTGCCGGCAGCACCCAACTCGATCGTTGTGGTGCGGATTCATAAGCCAATGGCGTCCGCACTGACGCAACGGAGCGCGTGTTGGTCGGTACCTTGGTCGCCGCCGGCGTTGGGCGAGACGGATTCATCACAGCGCGGGCAAACTCGAAGCAAGTCGCATAACGATTCTTTGGATCTTTGGCGAGCGCTTTGCCGACCACTTCGGCGAGTACGGACGACACCTCGGCGACTTCATCCAATGGCTTTGGCTTTTCACGAATCTGCTTGACAAGAATCACGGGGCCGGTGCCGCCTTCGATCGGTCGGCGACCGGATATTCGCTCATACACCGTAACTGCCAGCGCGTACTGATCAACTTTGCCGTCAAATGAATGTCCCTTGGCCAGTTCCGGTGCCATGTACTCCGGAGTGCCGACGGTGACCCCCGACTCCGTGAGCGCCATTGTCTGTTGGCTAGCCTTTTCGTTGATCGATTTGATGATGCCGAAGTCAGCGAGGCGTGCCCGGCCTTTTTCGTCGAACAGGATGTTCCCGGGCTTCACGTCGCGATGAACATAACCGGCTTTGTGGATGTGATCGAGTGCGGTAGCAACATCCGGCAGCCATGCGCCGAGTTCCCTAGGCTTGCTATTCTTGGGTTGATCGGCGAGCGTGCCGCCGCTGAGATATTCCAGCACGGCGAACGGCACACCGTCGTGCCGGCCAAAGCCATACACGGCCACGACGGAGTGATGTTTCAACTCCACCAGCGTGCGGATTTCCCGCGCGAAGCGATGTACGAACTCCGGATCGGCCAGGAGTGCGGGCTTTGGAACTTTGAGGACGACTTCCTGGTTCTTCTGGCGATCAGTCGCTTTGAAAATTGAGGCCATCCCGCCCTCGCCGAGCAGGCCGAGCACGTGATAGCGTCCATTTTCGAGATCGAGTCCGATCCAGGGTGCGCGGGTCGCAGTCATGCGGCCACTCCGAGCGTGGCACCGGCCTCATACTGTCTGTGCGAAGTCGGCGAGTCTGTGGTTATCAGTTGGTATAACCGAATGAGAGACAAGTTTCTAGCCGCAGGCCCGGAGAATGCCGCGTGAAGACGACGATATTCGTGTGCCCGTTCGCCCAATTCGGCAACCCCGGCACGCAGCGCGGAGCCGAGTTGCTCGGCGACGCGGTGCGTGAGTTGTTGGACGACAATCGCCACGAGCGCCGGCCGACCCGCTCCAGCGTTTACCAGGAACACGTGCGGATCAAGGAACTTGCGCTCGATACGCCCTCGCAATACGACGGTTGGTACACCAAAGCTCGGCAGGCGGCCAAAGACGCCCTGGACGCCGGCGAGTTTCTCATCTGGATCGGCGGCAACCATCTCAGCGTGATGCCGCTGTACGAGGAACTTGGTACACGCGACCGCTCGCTGATTGTGCAGTTCGACGCCCATCTCGACATCTATCATCACGACGACACCAAGCAGGACTTGTCGCACGGCAACTTCATCCGGCACTTGCCCGAACCGAAACCCGAGATCGTCAACATCGGTCACCGCGACCAGTTCCTGCGAGCGGAAGAAATACACGAGCACTTCGCGGCGGCTGTTGGGGCGATTACTCTGGGAAACGATGGCATCGAGAAGAAACTCGCCGCCGGCATTCGCCGCGCCAACCGTGTTACCATCGATATCGACTGGGATGTGCTCGACCCCGCGTATTTTCCAGCCGTGGATGATGCGCTGCCGTTCGGCTTGACTTCGCAACAGTTGTTGCGACACATGCAAGCCGTGTGGAATGACAAAACCTGCGCCGTTGCCTTCAGCGAATTCAACCCGAGTCGCGACGACAATGACCGCAGCTTGCAGTTGGCTGTGTGGCTGGTCGAACAGGCGCTGTTGTGGAAGTATGAAGGCGTTTGAGCGCTGGGGAACGGGGATTGAGTGTCGGGGATCGGGTGTCTGGAATGGGGTGTCGGGAGTGAATGGCACAAAGAGCGTGGCCTCCAGTCAGAATGCGCGTGAACTAAACCTTGCCCCAACCGGAGGTCGCGATTGTCGTCACCCTGGTAACTTCCGTTTCTTGCCGACACGCTTGCTTGCCCGTTCGCATTGGCCCCACCCTAAACGCACTCAGCCCTGACCCAAAGCGCTGCCTTATCATGGCTGTCAATGAGTTTTCTGCATCGGTTGATAGAACTATGTTGTTGCGCCGGCTACGGGGATTCGGCGCGGAGGTGGTTCGCGAAAGGCCAACACATGAAAGTGAATTGGGCAGGTGTGTTTCCGGCGGCGACGACGGAATTTCAGGCGGATTATTCGCTTGATCTGCCGACGACGTGTCGGCATGTGAATGCCATGATCCACGCTGGTTCCACCGGCATGATCATGTTGGGCACCGTGGGTGAGAACTGCTCACTGGATTACGCCGAGAAGCTGGCGGTCCTCCGCGCGGTTGTGGATAGTGTTGCGGGGCGAGTTCCGGTGTTGAGTGGTGTGGCTGAATGCACGACAGCGCTGGCCTGCCGTTTTGCGGCCGACGCTGAGCAGATTGGCGTCAACGGGTTGATGGTATTGCCGGCGATGGTGTACAAGTCGGATGAGCGGGAAACGATGACGCACTTCCGCGCCGTCGCCCGGGCCAGCGCGCTGCCGATCATGTGTTACAACAACCCTGTCTCGTACGGCGTGGATATCAAGCCTGAAATGTTCGCCGAGTTGGCCGACGAGCCGAAGTTCGTGGCGATCAAGGAATCTTCCGACGACGTGCGCCGCATCACCGACATCAAGAACGCCTGCGGCGACCGCTTTCTGCTCTTCAGCGGCGTGGACGATCTGGCACTGGAGAGCATCCTGTTGGGTGCCACGGGCTGGGTCTCGGGTTTGGTCAACGCATTCCCGGCCGAGAACAAGGTGCTTTGGGATTTTGCGACGAGCGGCCGGGTTGGCGACGCGCTCAAGATCTATCGCTGGTACATGCCGCTTTTGCATTTGGATACGCATGTGAAACTTGTGCAGTACATCAAGCTTGCGAACCAGGAGGCCGGTCTGGGTTCAGAAACGGTTCGGCCGCCGCGGTTACCGCTGATCGGCCGCGAACGGGAAGAGATTCTCGCGATCATCCGCAAAGCCATCGCGACGCGACCACGGGTGTGACAGCCAACATGCAGCGAATTCATGTCATTGATTCCCACACCGGTGGTGAACCCACACGGGTCGTGATCGCCGGTGGGCCTGATTTGGGGTCGGGACCGTTGGCTGAGCGGCGCGACCGCTTCCGTCGGGAACATGACCAGTTTCGATCTTCCATGGTGAATGAGCCACGTGGCTCGGATGTCATGGTCGGTGCGCTGTTGTGTGAACCGGTCGATTCGGATTGCGTTGCCGGTGTGATCTTCTTCAACAACGTCGGTTACCTCGGCATGTGCGGTCACGGCGCCATCGGTGTGGCAGTGACACTTGCGCACCTCGATCGGCTGGGCGGAGCGAGTCGCCAATGCCGATTGGAAACGCCCGTCGGCATTGTGGGTTTTATGATGGATGGTCCCAACCGGGTGATCATCGAGAATGTTGCCAGCTATCGTTTCCGCGAACATGTGACCGTTGACGTTCCCGACGTCGGCCCCATGACCGGTGACATTGCATGGGGCGGCAATTGGTTTTTCCTGGTTCACGATCACACTCAGACTTTGCATGTATCCCGCGCGGAAGAGTTGACCGAATACACCTGGCGAATCCGTCAGGCTCTTGCGGCACAAGGCATCACCGGCGCGGCCGGCGCGGAGATTGACCATATCGAGCTAACCGGCCCTCCGGCTGATCCGGCCAACGATGCTCGCAACTTCGTGCTTTGTCCGGGCAAAGCGTATGACCGGTCACCGTGTGGCACCGGCACCAGTGCCAACCTGGCGTGCTTGATGGCAGCAGGCCGCTTGCGAGCCGGGCAAGTCTGGCGTCAGGAAGGAATCTTGGGCAGCGTTTTCGCCGGCACCGTGCGCGTTGATCATGGGAACATCATTCCTAGCATCACGGGCGAGGCATTCATCACGGCTGACAGTCATTTGATCATCGATCCCCATGATCCCTTTGGGCATGGAGTGCCGACGTGAGTCGTGTGATCATCGTCGGCGGTGGGGTCATCGGTGCGGCGTGCGCATATTATCTGAACCGCGCCGGCTGGAACGTCACGGTCGTCGAACGGGGCACGTTTGGTCGGGCCTGCTCGCATGGCAACTGCGGTCTCGTCAGCCCCAGCCACGTATTGCCGCTGGCGGAGCCGGGCGCGGTCCGGCGCACGATCAAGGCCATGTTGCACCCCAATTCGCCGTTCGCCATCAAGCCGCGCTGGGATCCGGCACTGTGGGCATGGCTCCTTCGCTTTACGCGCCGTTGCAATGAAGCCGACATGCTGGCATCGGCAGAGGCCATTCGCGCTCTGCTGGATTCGTCACGCCGGTTGTACGACGAATTGATGGCTGCGGAAAAACTCGACTGCGAATTTCAGACTCGCGGCCTGCTGTTTGTGTTTCAAACCGCGGCGGCACTCGATCACCATCGTCACACCATCGAATTGCTCAACGATCGGTTCGGTCAGCCCACACAGTTCTTTGCCGGCGATGCGCTGACCCAGTTGGAGCCTGCCCTCAAACCCGGATTGGCCGGCGGTTGGCTGTTTCCCAGCGACGGGCATCTGCGTCCCGATCGGCTCATGACGGCTTGGCGACAATTACTCATCGCCCGCGGCGTGACCATTCGGGAAGGCGTTGACGTCACCTGGTGGCGCGGGCACGGCAATTCGGCGCAAACATTGATAACATCTGCCGGCGAGTTCACCGCTGATGCCTTCGTCGTCGCGGCCGGTGCCTGGACGCCCAAGTTGCAACACGAATTGGGCGGACGCATCCCCATTCAACCGGGCAAAGGATACTCGATTACGATGCCGCGGCCGACGCGGTGCCCAATGTATCCGATGATCTTTGAGGAACGTCGCGTGGCCGTCACGCCCATGACGAGCGGTTATCGCCTAGGCTCGACGATGGAGTTCGCGGGTTACGACTCGACGCTGAATCGTCGCCGACTTCAGTTGTTGATCGACGGCGCTCAGCCTTATTTGCACGAGCCGACGGCCGAGCCGATTCAGGAAGAATGGTTTGGTTGGCGGCCAATGACATACGACAGCAAGCCGATCATCGGACCGAGTCGCAATTACGGCAACGTCTGGATCGCGGCTGGGCATAACATGCTGGGCCTGTCAATGTCACCGGCGACCGGCAAACTCGTCAGCGAGTTGATCACAGGCACGCCGCCCCATGTTGACCCCGCGCCCTACGCGGCAACGCGGTTTTGATTCGGCTTGTATCACACCAATCTCGTATTTTGACATCATTGCTTTCAACGCAAGGATTCTACATGTCATCACTCGAAACACGCTTGTACATCAATGGCCGGTGGATCGCCGCTGAGGGCGGGCAAACCCTGCCGGTCATCAACCCGGCCACGGAAGAGAACGTTGCCGATGTGGCCTGGGGCAGCCGCGCTGACATTCGCGCTGCTTTTGACGCGGCCTCTGCTGCGCTGAAGGATTGGTCGAAGCGCACGGCCTATGAGCGCGGGGCGATTCTCAAAAAGACGGCCGACCTGATGCGCCAGCGGGCTGACGCCATTGCCCGCACCATGACGCAGGAACAAGGCAAGCCGCTGGCCGAGGCTAAAGGCGAGGTGATGCACTCGGCCGACACCTTCGAGTGGTTCGCTGAAGAAGGCAAACGCGCATACGGTCAGGTCATTCCCAATTCGCAGCCCGGCAAGCGGCACTTCACGATCAAGCATCCCGTCGGCGTGGTTGCGGCGATCAGTCCATGGAATTTTCCAGTCACGCTGCAAGCACGCAAGCTCGCTCCGGCGCTGGCCGCGGGTTGCACGGTGGTTTGCAAGCCCGCGCATCAGACGCCGTTGTCGCTCATTCAAGTGTTTCAATGTCTTGAGGAAGCCGGGTTGCCCGCCGGCGTGGCGAACATGGTGATCGTGCCACCTGAGGAGTTCTCGGATGAGGCGTTTGCTCACGCCGCCGTGCGCAAGATGAGCTTCACCGGTTCGACGGCCGTGGGCAAAATGTTGTTACGACGAAGTGCCGACCGCGTGGTGCGCATGAGCCTGGAACTTGGCGGTCACGCGCCGTTCATCGTGTTGCCCGACGCCGACCCGGAGGCCGTGGCCAAGGTCGCCGTCATCGGCAAGTTCCGCAACAACGGTCAGGTGTGCATCTCGCCGAGCCGGTTCTACGTTCACAACGACATCCGCAAACGATTTACAGAAGTCGCCGTCGAGACCGCACGGGCATTGAAACTCGGCAATGGCTTGGACGCCGGCGTCGAAGTCGGCCCCATGATTGAGGAAGTACGCCTGAGCGCGACGACTGCCCTGTTGGACGACGCCAGGGCCAAAGGCTCGAAGCTGCTCACCGGCGGCGAACGCAGCAAACGCTTCGACCGCGGCTATTATTTCGAACCGACTGTGCTGACTGACGTGAATCCCGATGCGAAGCTCATGACCGATGAACCGTTCGCCCCGGTGATGCCGTTGCTCGACTTTGCCAATCTGGACGAAGTGATTGAGAAAGCCAACGCCACGCGCTACGGCCTGGCCGCGTATGTCTGCACTAATGACCTCTCTGCAATGTGGAAGTTGGCAGAAGGATTGGAAGCCGGCATCATCGGCGTCAACGACGCGATTCCCGCCGTGCCGCAATGCCCCTTCGGCGGTATGAAAGAATCCGGCCTCGGCCGGGAGTTGGGCCACGAAGGCTTGGAAGCCTATCTGGAAACGAAGTACGTGAGCATGAAGCTGCGGGATGGGTGATGAGTGCTCCGACGTCCGTGACGACACGTGTGACGACTAGCCTGGGGCACGACCTTATCGCCTACGGGTTTTGTAGTTATTGCATGATTATGCCTTTTGCGTCGTATCACGGCGAGAGTCGCCAAACTGTCTTGGTGAGCGTCGGAGCGTCAGCCCGACGTGGAGTCTTCGCTACCATGAGAAACAAGACCACGTCGAGCTGACGCATCGCCGCTCGCCTGAAACTCAGTCGTCCGTTCGCCTTACTGGATCACACCATTTCGCAATGCCACAAACAGCACGCGCATCGGCCGGCGGAATGTGCTACCATGTGATTCACCGCGGTAACGCCCAGGCCAATGGTGTTTCATCGCCCACGGACTAAGCGAATGAAAGGCCTCGGCGAATGAACTCCGAATCACGACTTCTCGACTGGTTGGTCAAAGAATCATTTTCCCGGCGCGATTTCCATCCAGCACTAAAGCGAATGGTCCTTCGTGCTGTTCTTTCATCCCTTCGCAAGAACTGTCCGGAAAGTTACGCTGAGAAGTGCCACGGAGCGGCCCTTGCTCTTTACATGATCTTGCGAACACTTCGGATTCGCTCGACGATCTGTGGCGGCACCGTATCGTGGTTGTTCGGCGGCATTGACATGGCCGGGACGCCCTGGCAAACCAAGTGCGGGTTTTGGACGCCAAATCCCGAGGTTCCGACACCGCACGCCTGGCTGATTACTGAATTTGGCGGGCACGTCGATTTGACTTGTTCGTTTTTCCACATGACCTACAGCCAGAACCTTCAAGACAGCCAGCAGTACGACCTGATCCCCATGATCTGGACGAAATCCGAACACCTCGCGACCATTCCAAACCTGCAGTACAAAGTTCTATCGCGATTTGGCACGGTGGATTTGAACGGTTGCGACGAATTGGCTCGACAGACGGTCGGTCAAGCGCTGACCGATTTCTGGGGCGACCGCGCGATCGACATATTGCTCCAGACCTGCACGGAGCCAGAAGCGTTGATTTCTCAATTGCATTTCCCCGATCTGAACGACGATCTCATTCTCGATGGCCCCAGCAAGCTCGACATACTGCGCGACCGCAACTCATGGGTCGCTCGCAACTGCAGTGCGCCAGCCGCAACCATGCTGGCTCGACCACCAGGTTATTGAGGGCGGGAAAAGGGTTCGAGGCGGTTGGGGGTCATTCACCATCAATTAGCCCGGCATAGTTGGCTCTAACAAGGCGACCAGCCGTTCAACCATGCCGGGCTGCACGCTTAGGCCGGGGCGTTGCTTGCCGCCCACCGTTTGGGCCTAACATCATTCTTGCGCCAATGCGGCCAAGTTAGCCCGTCCCTTTTTCAAAACGCACATTAACCTGGTGAAACGCTGTCTTGACAATTCCATTCGTTCAAAGACCGACGTGATCACAAGAAGCATAGTCCTGTGCAAGATGCTTTGCAACAACCTGTGCGGCCTGATACAGACCGAAACCGAATTGGGCATTGCTCCGGAGTTGCGGGGTCGCGATAATGAGACGCAGGTATTACCGATGCTTCAACGCGGTTAGGTTGCAATCGTGCCATCGCGAAAGTCCTTTAGTATTACTGTCATCATCGCGTATTTTCCGTTACTGCTTGCTGGGAACCTTTACATTTTCGTTCGCAAGTCGTTGGAAAAACAACTAACGCCTGAACTGCTCGGATGGGCGATCTGGTTGACCAATGGTCAATTTGTCGTGTGTTTCGTTGCGTGCTGGTCCGTGAGCAAGTATGCGCGACGTCAGCGCCAAAAGCGAAAACAATCAAACGGCTCGATGTGAAACGAAATTCGCCACGAGACGATATTCACTCTTTTGGAGCATTTACATTACAAAGCCGTAGGCGCGCGGCAAATGGAACGAATGTGAAACGAAAGCGGCCGTCGCCTTCCGGTACTCGGAATCGTCGTAAGTCGTTACTTCTCGTCGCCATGTCGGGCTGCTTGCTCCGTCGGGCGTGCAAGGAACGTAGCGATTGCAACCGGTGGCACTAAGATGCTCTGCGGACTTGAATCTCCGCGGCTGATCAATGGAAACGAAACAACCCTTGATGAACTACTTTCATTTGCCGTCGGCGTCGCGAAGTACGGCGCCGAGTTGGAACTTTCCCCTGGGTGTGCCGGGCTTTCGCTATGCCGACCTGAACCGCGTCCGCCGGCTCATGGCTCTGGATCAGGCCTTTCGCGATGAGCTGGCCGCCGCCGATCCGGAATTGTCGCGACGCTACGAAGCCGCTCGGATCGTCAACACCGAGGGCACGGAGCTTCTCATTGAAGTCGCCCGGCACGTCGATAAGTTCCTGGCCAAGCTCTTTCACATCGAAGCCGCCGTCGATGCCATGAACGGCCGAACGCGGGAAGACAACGCCGTCTTCCGGTGCAAGAAGGAGTTCCTCGATAAGCGCGTGCTCAAGCCGCACCCCACGGCAGATGAACTGGCGGGCATGAACATCGCCGAGTTGGAGTTTGCCTACCGCGAAGTCGTCGCGGCAACACTTCCCGGAACTGAACTAACGGCCGATCCCGAACGCGAGTTGGCCGAAGTCAGCATGAAGTTGCTGGACGAACAAACGAAAGCGAAAGGTACGTCGCCAGACGAACTTTCCGAACAACGATTCCAATACCTTGCGCGAATTGCCGCCTGGGTCCGTGCCCTGGCGTTCCATCCCGAACTGGCACAGCGTCGTCGCGGCTTTGCGTCGTTCGTGTTGCCGGAGAAACTCGATTACGAAGATCTTGTGCCGCGCGTTTTTGGCCGCACCAGCCTGCCGATGGCCTTCGAAGGCCCGACCGACACCCGACGTTTCCGCGACGGCTTCGCTCTCACCGATGAACGCATGACGCCGCGCGAGGCCCTGCGCGAAATGCATTACTGCATCATCTGCCATCCGCGCGATAAGGACTCCTGCTCGCACGGCTTTCCCGAAGGGCCGGACCAGTACAAACCCAATCCACTCGGCATCGAGATGACCGGCTGCCCGCTGGATGAGAAAATCTCCGAAGCGCACCTCCTCAAGCGCGAATGTCACGGCGTCGGTGCCCTCGCCATCATCATGGTGGATAACCCCTTGTGTGCCGGCACCGGCCACCGTATTTGCAACGACTGCATGAAAGGCTGCATCTTCCAGAAGCAGACGCCCGTTAACATCCCGCAAATCGAAACCAGCATCCTCACCGTAGTGCTGAACCTGCCTTTTGGATTCGAAATCTATGCTCTGCTATCGCGCTGGAACCCGCTGAACCTGCGCCGGCCCTATCCGCTGGCCTACAACGGCAAGCGCGTGCTGGTCGTCGGCATGGGACCGGCCGGCTACACATTGGCTCATCACCTGCTGAACGAAGGCTTCGGCGTCGTCGGCATCGACGGACTGAAAGTCGAGCCGCTTTCGAAGCGCATGCGCGGAGCCAAGCGCCGCGTGCCTCAGCCGGTGAAAGACATCAACGACATCGTCGGCCCGCTCGACGAACGCACCGTCCTCGGATTCGGCGGCGTCTCGGAGTACGGC
>JANLTA010000649.1:0-2050 GCA_031362705.1 Gemmataceae bacterium
GCGTCGCCAAGTACAACCAACTCTTGCGTATTGAAGAACAGTTGGGCACGCACGCGGTGTACGCCGGCAATATTTCGTGACCACCGGCTAGTCAGCGCTCACCCGCGTGCCACTAATTGCCGTAGCACATACGGCAGAATCCCGCCGTGGCGGTAGTAGTCGATTTCTTTGGGAGTGTCGATGCGGGCGATGACTTGGAAGGTCTTGTCGCCGGCGCGCACCATTAGCTCGCGGCCGTTGGCGAATCCGCTCGTTAATGCAGCGGCCAAGCCATCAATGGAATAAACTTCTTCACCCGTGAGGCCAAGGCTCGCGGCATTTTGACCCGGCTTGAATTGGAGCGGCACGACGCCCATTCCGACCAGGTTGCTGCGGTGGATGCGTTCGTAACTTTCGGCGATCACGGCTTGCACACCGAGAAGGCGCACGCCCTTGGCGGCCCAGTCGCGGGAAGAGCCGCTGCCGTATTCCTTGCCGGCGATGACCATCAATGGAACGTGGTGAGCTTTGTATTTCATCGCGGCGTCGAAAATGCTCATCGGGTCGCCGTCGGGCAGGTAACGGGTCACGCCGCCTTCAGTACCGGGTGCGAGGAGGTTCTTCAGCCGCACGTTGGCGAACGTGCCGCGGACCATCACGTCGTCATTGCCACGGCGAGCGCCGAATGAATTGAAATCACGCGGATGCACGCCACGCTCAACCAGGTAACGCCCTGCCGGTCCATCCTTCTTGATTGAGCCGGCCGGTGAAATGTGATCAGTCGTGATGCTGTCGCCGAGTAAAGCCAACACGCGGGCACCTTTGATGTCGCTGACAGGTGAAGGCGTCATCGTCATTCCATCGAAATACGGTGGATTCTTAATGTAGGTAGATGATGCATCCCAAGCGAACCGATCACCCGTTGGCACGTCGAGTCCATTCCAATGTTCGTCGCCACGAAATACGTTGGCGTAGATTGATTTGTACATGTCGGGCCGGATGCACTTGTTCACGACTGCCTGGACTTCGTCGGCTGTCGGCCAAATGTCCTTCAGGAAGATCGGTTTGCCGCCGGGGGCGACGCCGAGCGGATCGCGGTCCCAATCCACATCCATGCGGCCAGCCAGTGCGTAAGCCACGACCAACGGCGGCGATGCCAAATAGTTGGCGCGCACATCCGGATGCACGCGACCCTCGAAGTTGCGATTGCCGGAAAGAACTGCGGCGACCACCAGGCTTTGGTCGGCGATCTGTTGACTGATCATCTCGCTCAGAGGGCCTGAATTGCCGATGCAGGTTGTGCAGCCAAAACCGACCACGTGAAATCGCAACGCTTCGAGTGACTTCAGCAATCCGGCTTCGGTGAGATAAGCGGGTACTACCTGCGACCCCGGAGCGAGGCTGGCTTTCACCCACGGTTGCGTGGATAGTCCTATTTCAACCGCCTTTTTCGCGAGCAATCCCGCGGCAACCAGCACCGAAGGGTTCGAGGTGTTGGTACAACTTGTGATCGCCGCGATGACGACCGAGCCGTGTTTGACTTTCTCCAACGGAATTTGCATTTCTGTCGTAGTCGTGCCGGTGAGGTCGAGCGGCTTGGCTTTGGGTTTACCCGCGCTCAATAACTTTGGTAGCGCTGCGGCGAACGACGACTTTACATCTTTAAGCAACACGCGATCCTGCGGCCGGCTCGGTCCGGCAAGACACGGTTCGACGCTGGCCAGATCAAGCTCCAGGGTATCGGTAAATGACGGTGCCACAGCGTCCGGCGTATGGAACATCCCTTGTTCCTTGCAATAAGCCTCGACCAGCGCTACAAGATTTGCGGGGCGGTTTGTCAGCCGCAGATAATTGATCGTCTCGGCATCGACGGGGAAGAAGCCGCATGTTGCACCGTATTCCGGGGCCATGTTGGCGATAGTCGCCCGGTCGGCGAGGCTAAGAGCGGAGATGCCCGGACCGAAAAACTCGACGAATTTGCCGACGACACCCTTGGACCGCAACATCTGCGTGACGGTGAGTACTAGATCGGTCGCCGTTGCACCAGCCGGCAGTTTGCCAAACAGCTTGA
>JANLTA010000655.1:0-4101 GCA_031362705.1 Gemmataceae bacterium
GCGTCGCATTGATTGCTGTCGCTCGAAAGCTCCTCGTCCTCGCCAATGCCCTGCTCCGCGAAATGAAACCCTACGACCCACGGGCAAATTCAATTTGCCCGATAATTAATTGACTTGCAATATAGTTACTAATGGCTGTGATCCCTCCGGGATCCGTTCGCAAGACAACTCCAAACGAATATCCGTTGAGTTTCAGTGATTCCAATGCGAAGATACAAAACACGAAGGCAGCCAAACTCCGACACACTTGACAACCCCGCGGATTTCATCGTTTCAGTGAAATGAGATATTTCATGAGCGCATAGAACTCGGTTTCATTCATCACATCGGCCCCGTTTGCGGGCATTGCTGACAACTGCGATGTGGTTCGCTGCTCAATTTGATCTTTGGGAATCGAATGCTCTTTGCCGTACGCATCGGCGAGCACAACGACCTGTCCCTCTTCGCGAAGAACGAGACCGCTAAGCGACTTGCCGTCGGCGAGTTGCAAGGTGACGGCTCGGAAGGCCGGGTCGATGTTGCGGTTCGGGTCGAGCAGGTCTTCGAGCAGCCGGTCAAGTCCGCGGACGCCGATGCCGTCAAGTTGCGGGCCGATTTTAGAACCCTCGCCGCCGATTCGATGGCAGATGGCACAGTGCTTCGTGAATAACAACTTGCCGGAGTCGGCGTCCGGCGCGGCGCTTTGAAATCCTACGCTGCGCTTTTTGATCAGCGCATCGATCTGCTCGTTGGCCGCGGGCATTCCGGTGGTCAGCTTCTGCACGCGGTCCTTAAAGCCGTGCGCTTCGAGGCGGAAGAGAACCGATCGGTCGGTCAGCAGCCGGGCCGATGCCAGGCCCATTTCGACGAATGTCAACAGTTCATTGGCACCGGCTTTGGTGCTCACCAATCCCAAAGCGATCGCAGTCGCCAACTGCGTGGGTGCGGTGGCGAGCGCCGCGGTCAGGCCGGAGCGGGCTTCGGGTCGATTGACGCCAGCCAGCGTCTTGGCGGCCTGCTCGCGCAGTGCCGTGGATTCCGTCGCATCTGCCAGGCAGCGAACAACGTCGGCGGTATGGCTCGCGCCAATGGCCGGCAAACAAACAGTGCGCACGTCGGTGTGTCGCTTCTTATCGGCTGCGATGGCGGCCACGGCATCCTGGAGTTTTGGTTGCCGAACAGCGGCAGCGATATCGACGCCGCGCTGCACGCCTGCCGGGTCCGGAGATGCCAGCGCTGCAAACGCGACCTTCTCGCACCATGTGACCAGACCCGCGGGCATCGGCTCGCCGCGCTGTGCCCAGCCCTGAGCCAATGCGAGGACATAATCCCGGAGAGCCGACAGGTCATTGCGGTGTTCGCGGTCAAGTTGGCTAACGAAATCGTCGAGCTTGGTTTTGTCCCATGGTGCATAGCGGGCGCAATGTTTGACCTGATCGGGATTGAGGGTTACCTCAAATCTCTTCGCATATATGCGCAGCAACTCACCGCCGTTTTGATTGTGTGCTCCTACGGCAACATCGGCGAAGTGATCCCACTCTGATCTCGGCGCATCGTCCGCAGGCGTGAGCGTGAACTTGTCGGCAGGTGCGATCGCGCTGAGATAGTCGCGCAAAACCATTCGGCATGTGTAGCGAAGAAACGGATCAGTACTCAGGTCAGATTTCTGTAAATAGTCGGAGGCAAACGTCCTTCCTCTGCCCACCCGCCCGTCGCTTTCGATTAATAGTCGCTTGATAATAGCGTTGTCGTTTGAAGATGCTTCCATGAAGGCAGAATTCAGCCGAACTATGTTCTCCAACTTGCGGAGACCCCTTTCACCGATGACGCGAAGCCTATGATTCAAATCGAGGTCCGGCTGTTTCTCGAGCAAGCTCATGCGAATGTCAATTGTCCCCTGAGAATCAAGGAGGCCCAGTCGATGCCAGATCCAATACGCTTGGCTCGTCGTTAGAGGCGAGGCGCCATTGTTAAATGCCTGCCGAACGTACAAGCTCATTTCGCTGCCCCGCTCGACAAGTTGATTCATCGCCAGGAACCGAGCTGTGATGTTCGGCGAGTCCAAGTCCTTAACCAACTCAGCCGGTGTTGATTTCGTGCGATCCGGAATCGCAGGTACAGCTTTGTCCTTGCGGACAATTCGCCAAATGCGACCGGAGGTGCGGTCGCGGCCGGGGTGGCCGAGCTCGACTTCGTAGTGACCGATGATGCGGTTGTAGAAGTCGGCGAAGTAGAGTGCTCCGTCCGGGCCGAGCTTGATGTCGCAGGGGCGGAACCAGGGATCCTTCGATGTCAGAAAGTCGGCTTCCTGATGGGCGGTGGGGGTCGCGCCTTTCCATGTCAGGTTGAATCTGTTGATGCAATTATTGACCACGTCGCCGAGGTAGAAACGCTCCTGGTAGTCCTTCGGAAAGTAATCGGCGTCGTACCACGCCAGGCCGCACAGAGCTGTGGAGCCGCGGTACTCGTGAACCATTGCCGGGGCGAAGCCCAGCCCGTCGTGCGGCTTGGCGAAACTCTCGTAGACGCCGCCGCGCAGGACCATCGTAATCGGCTTGGAGTGGCAGCACGCGGTGAATAGGTTGCCCCACTTGTCCATGCAACTGCCGAACGGGTTGACCTGGCCCTGGGCGAAGAGTTCAATGCGGCTGCCATCGGGCTTGAAGCGAAAGACGTTGCCCGAGTTCATCGAGATTTCGTGTCCGTCTTTGCCTTTGACTTTCGAGTCGTTCGAATAACCGTGGTTGGCGTACACCCAACCATCGAAACCCATGAGCAAGCCGTTGATCATGCCGTGTGTATCGCGATGACCGAAGCCGCTGTAGAGCACTTCGCGCTTGTCGCACTTGCCATCGCCGTCGGTGTCGCGGAGCATCCACACGTTGGGAATGGAATAGACAATCGCGCCATCCTGATACGGCAATATGCCGATCGGGATGTTCAACCCGTCGGCGAATGTCTCGACCTTGCGTGCCTTGCCATCGGGTCCGAAGTCGGACAGAACCTTGATGGTATCGCGGCCCCGGCCCTCGGCCACGGCATACGGATACTCGACGGTACACGTGACCCAAAGGCGGCCCTTGGCGTCCCATGCCATGTTGATCGGCTTCTGAATGTCCGGTTCCGCGGCAACCAGTTGCACCTCGAAACCATCGGGCACGGTGAACGTGGCCTTCTCCTCGGCCGGCGACAGATGCGGGCTGGTGGCAATGTGCGGCGGTTCGGCAACGACGGCTGCGGACAACAGAATCACAATCAATAAGTTGCGCATGACATTGGCCTTTGGTCGCAAACTGGGTTTACGGCTAGTTGTACCGTAGGCAATGGGCTTTGCAATTGCCATAAGAACGAGTCGGCATGAACGAAATGATTCAAGTCGAAACGCACGAGGCACCAGTCGAATCGTTGTCGCTGGACGATTTGCAGGCGACGGGTGAGCTAGTGGCAAATGGCGTGGATGCGTTTGTCGCGGCATTGAACGACACGGCCGCAAAGCCCGACCTGGCGGACTTTGTTCCGCGAGGCTCTCGGGCACGCCGACGTTTGATACTCACGGAACTCATCAAAGTTGATCTGAAACACCGATTGATTCGGCAGCGAGATAACGTCCGCATCGAGAACTACGTGGAGCAGTTTCCCGAATTACGTGCCGGTGGCGTGCCGGCGGAATTGTTGCTTGAAGAGTACCGGCTACGACATGCGGCGGGCGATGTCGTAGATGTCGATGAGTACAGGCAACGGTTCCCCGCGAGTGCCACGTCTTTGGTTCGCCTGTTGGGCACGGCGAAACAATCGACCACGCCTGAGCCAATCGCGCGGTCGCGCGACCTGCCGTTGATGCAGCCGGGTGAAACACTGGGCGAGTTTCGCATCCAACGGTTGCTGGGGCAAGGCGCGTTTGCTCATGTTTACCTCGCCTGGCAAACAACCTTGCAACGGACGGTCGCCCTGAAGGTGTCGCGGGATCGCGGCACCGAGCCGCAGACGTTGGCGCAGCTCGATCATCCGAACATCGTCCGCGTTTTTGATCTGCGGACGATTCCCGAGGCTGAGTTGAGTTTGTTATCCATGAAGTTCATCGCCGGCGGCACGCTGGACGACGTCATTGAGCATGCCAAGAAG
>JANLTA010000672.1:0-7848 GCA_031362705.1 Gemmataceae bacterium
GTAAACAAACCGGCCGTCAGCACTGATTTGGGGTGCAAACGATTTACCGTTGCCGGTAACACCGGCGGACGATTTGCTCATCACGGTCGTCTTTCCCGTGAACAAATCGCGCACCGCAACGTCGGACACGCCGTTGGTATCAATAGACGTTGTCACGAGATTGGTTGCATTGGTCGTGAATGCGACCCAGCGCCCGTCCGCGCTGATGACCGGCTGCGACGAAGTGCCATTGCCGCTGGCGGTGCCTGCAGGCGTAGTATCCACCATGACGTTGTTGACAAAAACGTGAGCGCCAGGAAAAACTGAAGTGACATACGGATCATAGTCGGTCGCTGAGCTGACGTGCAAAATCGTCTCGCCGTCGGCACTCACACCTGCCAATGACGACCCGGCCGTCATAGATGTCTTGCCGGATGGTGTGAGGCTTCCCGCGATGGTCGGTCGATCCGGATCCCCTGGTGCAGCGTAGGTGCCATGAAAGGCGTACTGATAGCTGCTGGATCCCCAGCCCCCTACGAAGACTATGGCACTATAAGATTGCCGTGATTCACCGCTGAACTCGATCGTGCCGGTCGCTGTTCCACCGGCCGGAATGGTACCTGTCGAAAACGTCACCCGCGGGTTGTACGCCGACTCGCCGGCCAGGATGTCCGGGATCGGCGTGCTTTGTGGGTTGGGATCCACGTCGACAATTAGGCCACCCGTCGCCCTCGTGCGACTGATCCCGTGTTTCTGCCAGGGAACGGGCTTATCGATAGTGAGCTCTTTCGGATTGAAGTAATATGAACCGAATGTAGCTTCGACGAATCCGCTGAGCGTCAAAAGAACATTGGTCAGTGGCATCGCGGATTGGTTCTTGACAGTCACCGTCAACACTTCGAAGAATCCGGTCGTGACCCAAACGGCGCTCGTGGTCACACCCGCGGCCTTCAACTCGGCTTCGGCCGCGCCACCAGAAGACGTGCGGCTGGTTTCCACCGACTCGATGTTGACATGGCCGACGGCAGCGCGACCCGAGACTTGCACAACGCCAGCAGCCTTCGTCGCCGCGTATCCAAAGTGATTGACGGTCAGCGAGTCGGTGCCGCCTCCACCGTTAACGTTGATTTTGTTCGGACCGGGCGTGATGGCGAAGTCGTCATTGCCCGCGCCGCTGTTCAGTTGGTACTCGACTTTGCTAAAGAGTAAACCCAGCACAATTGGTGCTTCATAGATCTTCGACGCCACAACCACAATTTCTTTGGGTTTGCCCATGCTCCCGACGGATGAGTGATAATCATAGTTCAACTTCCAATGGTGTTGCGCCGCCGATGTCGTTGCGACCGTGATAGTCGTCGAACCGGTGGACGGACCGAAACCGTCGCCGTCGATGTCAATCAGCTCAAGCGAATTGGCGGACCGGGTCACTCCATCAATAGTGAATGTGACAGTTCCGGTGGAAACTTGGACCGTCGCCTGAATCGACGGCACGATTGGCGACATTCCAATCAACGACAACAATCCCTGATCATCGCCCGCGCCGCCGTTGACACTGCTGTCGGAGAAGTCCCAGCCGATCAAATCGTCATGGCGACCGCCATCGATTGAGTCCTTGCCGGTCCCGCCGTCGATGTAATCGCCGAACGGCGAGCCGGTGATCGTGTCGTCGCCGGCTCCGCCGAGAATCACTATGTCGCGAAATGTGGTCGGTGGAGCATCTAAGTCGAAGCCGCCGATTTTGTAGTAAACTGGATAATGGCTCTGGTTGATACCCGAGAGGCTGATAAAGTTTGCACCAGGCCCGCCATTGACTTCAATGCGCGACACCGTAGCCGCCAGTACCGGCTCCCCGTTCGCCACCAGCGCGCTGCCGTTCAGCAATGCTTGGCCATCGTTATTGGCACCCAGCACAATCGCGTCGGAGCCGTCGCTGGTGACGGACAGGAAACCCGTGATGCGGCTGAAATCGACAGTCAGTGCCGGGGCGAGCCGGTCTTCGAGCCTCTCAATGCGGAAACGTCGGGAGGGAGGAGTTGTTCGCAAACGTCGTGACATGATTCGGGACCCCAATGATCGATTTGAGCGGCGACGGCGCTACTCCATTGGCTCGCCAAATGGGCGGCGATTGCGACACGAAACTGGTAAGATTCCTCAGCCAGTGCGGCGCGAGACGTGGACATGTCGTCCGAAGGCTCCATCACCAAGTGGATCGGCCAATTGCGATCCGGCGAAGAAGAAGCGGCTGAAAAGCTGTGGCAGGCGTACTTTGCGCGCATGGTGCAACACGCGGATCGCGTGCTGGGCCTGGCCCCGAAACGCTCCGGTGACGAGGAAGACGCGGCCCTCAGCGCTTTCAAGAGCTTTTGTTTGGGCGCGCGCGATGGGCGGTTTCCTCAATTGGCTGATCGTGGCAACTTGTGGCCCTTGTTGGTGGCATTGACCTCGCACAAGTGCGTTGACCTGATTCGGCACGACGGCCGCAAGAAGCGCGGTGGAAGCGCAATCGAGTCGCTGGAGTTTCTCGAAGTCATTGATCGCGAACCGACGCCGGAGTTCGTCGCGCAGTTGAAAGACGAACTGGATCGCCTGCTACTTCGTTTGGATGCCACCGGCGACGCCGCCTTGCGATCGGTCGCATTGTGGAAGCTCGACGGGCTGACGACTCCGGAAATCGCCGAGCGACTGGGATGTGTCCGGCGGACAGTCGAACGCAAGCTTGAGTTGATCGCCGGAGTGTGGGAGGCTTCGTGAGTCACGACGCCGAGCCGCCGCCTGTGGATGTGTTGTGTCGCATCAACGCTCGTTGCGATGAGTTTGAGGCGGTGTGTCGGACCGGGCGCGGGGCCAATGCCAACGACTATCTTGACGGGTTTACCGGCCCCGACCGGGTTCGGCTGCTCCAGCAACTGATTCCACTCGAACTCGATTATCGAAAGCAGCAAGGTCTCGTCCCATCCTTTGACGACATTCTGAATCAATTCCCAGAACTCGACTCAACCTGGTTGTCGGCAGCCGTCGCTGATGACGGTGCCGCGCCGGCCACGGAAGGCGGCGCTTTGACGGGGATCGAACAATCGGAGGGCCACTGCTCGGTGGAAACCGCCTGGCAACGGCTGGTCGACGCACAGCTATTGGTGATTGCCGAAAGCGACGCGCTCAAGACTCAATTGCCGTCAACCGCGGTTGAATTGACAGCTCGACTTGTCGCCGAGGGAAAGCTGACGGCGTTTCAAGCCCGGCGACTCTGTGCCGCGACGCCGCGGCCACTCGTTCTGGGCGGGTACTTGCTTCAGGATCGCATCGGCTCGGGCGGCATGGGCACGGTATACCGCGCTCTACATCGCCGCATGAACCGCGAAGTGGCACTGAAACTTCTAAAGCCCGGCTCCGATGGGTCGGCCGATCGCAGCCGATGGTTTCAGCGCGAAGCGGAAGCCGCCGCTAAGCTGGTTCATCCCAACATCGTCACGGCCTATGACGCCGGTGAAGCGGAAGGTGTCGCCTTTCTCGTCACGGAATTCATCGCGGGCATGGATTTGGCCGCACTGGTTCAACGCGATGGGCCGTTGCCGGTGGCCACAGCAATCAAATATATTTCGCAAGCCGCTTGCGGCTTAGCGTACGCCCATTCACAAGGCATTATTCATCGCGACGTGAAGCCCTCAAACCTGTTGGTCGATCAAGACGGCAAGGTCCGTGTGCTGGACGTCGGCTTGGCACGCTTGACGCGCGGCCCCACTTCCGATGCGACCAACAACCAACCGCCATCTGCGGAGCAAACCAGCCTCGGCGCGTTGATCGGCACCGTGGACTACATGGCCCCCGAACAGGCGGCCGCTCCGACCAACGTCACTGAACGCGCCGACATCTACAGTCTCGGCTGCACGCTTTATTATTTGTTGACCGGTCGAGCGATGTACCCCGGCACCGACGTATGGGCCAAGCTCGCCGCGCATCGAGATGAAGCAGTCCCGTCATTGACAACAACAAGGCCCGAGGTGACGCCGGCGCTCCACCGGCTTTTTCAATCCATGGTGGCGAAACGACCCGTGGACCGACCGCCGTCGATGGATGAGGTCGAAGGCCGGCTCAAACGCATCGGCGTTCCACGGCGTCGAGGACTGATGGGCGCTGAGGCAGCCTTGCTAGCCGTGAGCATCGGCGCCTTGGTTTGGTGGATGGGTCTATGGCCGTTCGACGGCGGGCGCGCGACAACTGACTTGGCGACGGTGCCGTTCGACGCCGCGGCGTATCAGAAGGAGTGGGCCGATCGCCTGCATCTCCCGGTGGAGACCGAAGTACAGTTCACGATGCGCTTCGTCTTTATCCCACCAGGTCGCTTTCGAAGTGACGGTGGGCCGCTTCAGTCCGTAACCGAGCCGTTCTACCTTAGCCGAACCGAGGTGACCATCTATCAGTTCCGCGAATACCTTCGCGAGGCCGGTCGCATCACCCACGTCGAACGATCCGGTCGCACCGCCTGGGGTCGGGGATCCGATGGCTGGACGATGAAAACCGGATTTCGGTGGTCACACGTCGGCGCGGACCATCCCCTGACCGACGAACACCCGGCCTCCAACATTTGTTGGCAGGATGTCCTGGACTTCGCGGACTGGCTGACGCAGCAATCGTCCGGACGACTGCGCTTTCGGCCACCGACCGAAGCCGAATGGGAGTTTGCCGGTGGGGGGGGCAACAACGGCCCGTGGTGCAGCGGCCAACTCCCTAGCGAACTCGCAGAATTCGCGTGGTACAAGGGCAGCATGACCGATCAGCGCTTTCGCCCGGTGGGCCTGAAACGGCCCAATGGCTTCGGCCTCTACGACATGCACGGCAACCTGGCCGAATGGTGTTCGACCGATGGCGCCCCCGTCTGTTGCGGCGGCCATTTCAACAGCGACGCCGACCAAATCCGCTTGTCCGCGCGGTTGCGTATTCCCGCCGACCGCCCATCGGCTGGAATACGATTGGTTCTGGAAGTTGGTCCGCGAGTAACGGGACCGAAAAGTCGGTAGTGGGTCAGTTTGGTTTTCTTCGTGCTTCCTTCGTGCCCTTTGTGTCTTTGTGGTTGGTCTTAAAGACTCACCACAAAGACGCAAAGAACACAAAGGAAAACACAAAGAAGACGAATGCACTCATACTCGCCACTTTTTTGCGCCGCGGCAAATTGACCCACTACCGAAAAGTCCATGATTGACGGGTCAGCAGGCACAGGTTCTTAACTGCTTGCGAGGATGTGCATAATGTCGCCGGCCTCGTCGCTCCGCACAGCTGCCCGCGAAGTGATCCCAGCGGATTCCCCGTCAGGCGGCGTGCGCCTCGTCCGCGAAGTGCCACAGTCAAAGGGCCGGCAGCAATAAGACCATCTGGTGAAAGCCGCTGAAGTCAAGCCACTTGTGAAGATGTGACGCAGGTCTGCCAAGTGTGTCACTATTCCAGTTCGTTTACCTGGTCTCGATATTGACGCCGGCCACTCCGTGGGAACCGGTTCGCTTCACGGTGCGCCGGCCATCCACGGTGATCGGCCCGAGCGTCGCAGCCATCGGCGTCGGCGTGCGCTCCACCGGTGTACGGGCCGATTTGATTGTGTGCGACGACATCGTCGATGTCACCGCGCTGCGCAGTCTCGCCGATCGCCAGCGTGTGAAGCAACACTTCCGCGAAAACCTGGTGAACCTGCTGGAACCCGATGGCCGCTTATGGTACGTGTTCACGCCCTGGCATCATGATGATCTGAGTGCCGAACTGATGCGCTCCGGAGCGTATGCACAGTTCCGCCGCACGGTCAGCCCGAATCTGGATCCGGTCTGGCCCGAACATTGGTCGAGCGAACGCCTGGCCGAACGCCGCGCCGAGATCGGCACGACGGCGTATAGCCGCGCGTACCGTTTGGTATGTGCCACCGACGAAGAAACCGCGCTCAAACCCGAGTGGTTCCACGCCTGGCAAGTGGATACGCCACGTCAACGCACAATCCTGGCCGTGGACCCCGCCGCTTCAACCGCCATCCGCGCCGATCGCACAGCCATCGTCGCACTGGCCCAAGGCACCGATGGCATCGTGCGCTGCCTGGAAGCAACAGCCCGACGAGTGTCAGGTCCGGACCTAATCGCCTGGCTCACAGAAGCCGACCGCTTCTGGCAACCCGACGCCATCGTCTTCGAAAGCCAAGGCCCATTCGTCGCACTCAAAGATCTGCTGATCGCCCACTGCACCTTCGGCCCCAAAATCCAAGCCATACGCCACACGATCAACAAGTCCGAGCGCATCCGAGCCTTCGGCGTCCACGCCGAAAGCGCCCGCTTCCTCCTGAAAGGCGATGGAGCAGGCCAAGTCGATCCCTCCCAAATACCGCTGTACGATGAACTCACGACTTATCCGTTGGCGGATAGCGACGACTTGGCTGATGCGACAGCGTTCGGCACGGCGTGGTTACTGAGTCGGCCAGAGCCGCGGGTGTGGTAGCGGCATTCGCCAGAATGCCGACGACCAGCGCCTGATCATTCGCCGTATTCTGGCGAATACGGCAACGAACTCGTAGCGGCATGCGCCAGAATGCCGATGACCAGCGCGGGGCCACTCTCTTCATATCGTAGCGGCATTCGCCAGAATGCCGATGACCAGCGCCCCGCCACTCGCCGTATTCTGGCGAATACGGCTACTTCATTTCGAATCGCACTCATTGCCGACGTCGGTGTCCGTTCGCGTCAATCCGTGCTTCTGCAAGTATTCATGAATACGCCAGAACCGTTCCCAATAATCCTCATCCCAAATCTTCAACTCAGGGTAGCCCGGCATCAGGCAGCCTGTGTATGGGTACTGGCGATAGCAGTCTTTTTTCACGAGCGAAGCACGTTCGGGATTACGCGCAATGTACTCGAATACTGCCTCGAATGCGTCGTGGCCCCGTTCGTCTTCTCGCACGACATGGTCATAACCTTGCTCCTGAAATCGAGTACCGAGAACCTCCAAGATCGGGTTGAGTTGCTTGCGAAAATAGCGGGCCGCCAACAGTTGATCGCACGTCGGAAGTATTCCCAGCCAAAGCAAATGGATATGATCCGGCATGCAGCAGTAGATGGGACAACAAAAGCCAAACCGAAAAGCGGCGTGCGTGAGGATCTCGCGAAATTTGTAATAGAAAATGGGCACGAGCCACCCGGTTTGCCGGTCCTGCATGGTCATGGACCAGTGAACGTAAGCATGGCCGCGATACTGTTCCGGCTGTAGTCGCTTGAGATAGCTATGGTCTTGGGCCATCCGCTTTGCCTCGTTTCTGTCGTAGCGGCATTCGCCAGAATGCCGCCCTCCGATGCCCAATCGCTCGCCGCTCCCATTCCGTAGCGGCATTCGCCAGAATGCCGCTGACAGACGCCAAGTCCCTCGCCATATTCTGGCGAATACGGCTACGAACTCGAATATGGCTACTTCTTCTCGCCCGCCTTCTCCCCCAACTTCTTCTCCGCCGCGACCTTCGCCTCCAACTCCGCGATCAGCTTCTTGAAATCCTCCCGCTCGCGCAGCGGATCGAGATCGGTGTCTTTTTTCATGTGCTCGACATCCTTGTAACCGGCGGCCACGGCCTGCTTCAGCCAATCGATGGCCACGTCGGCCTGTTTGCCGCAATCTTTGGCTTTGGCATCGTTCAAAGATGGGATGTGGAGTGATCGCGAAGTCTTCGGGGCGGTCGCGCAACGCACCCATGATTTCTGACAATGCGCCGAAACAAAATGAGCTGGATTCTGCTGACAGAAAACGTAGGATTTGTCAGGCTATATCGATCTTTCAGCTGACCGACCAAATCGCAGGCTATGTGGATGAGGAAACAATGAGCGCAGATACTAATGACAAACAACGCATAGTTGATGA
>JANLTA010000674.1:0-5242 GCA_031362705.1 Gemmataceae bacterium
TTAAACAAACCCAAAAAAAACTAAAAAAACCGACCCTTTTAATAAGCCAAACAAAGGATTTTAAACACAAACCCCAAACGGGGGGGGGGTTCCCCCTTTGGGGGGGGGGGCGGGGGGGGGGGGGGCCATTGAACGTGTCCGTTCCGCGAACTCCCTTCTTGAAGGCCGTGTTATCCTTGGGGTTTTGATGCCCGGAGGGTATGGGTGGGGGGTTTAAGACAAGCATCAGACGGGGTACAACGCCCTCATGGCCAAAGCCAACGAATGAACCCGCGATCAGTTGTTGATGGCATCGCAAAGTCCCAACTGTTTAGCCGCGACGCGAAGGTATCCCGCAGCGGAGCGCGGAGTGGCTCGATGCAAAATCCACAAAACGTGTGATTCGGTAAATGTTTTGTCCAGCGCATAAAAGTGGCCGCCCTGTTGCCAAGGCGGCCGGTCGATTTTGACCTGCGAATTTTTCGTCTTGTTTGCGAAAAGACTCGTCGGGCCAGGATCGATTACACTAAACTGATTCAAGCGAATTTCAGTTTGGGCGGCAACCTCAGAAGGTCGTCATGTCGAAAAAAACTCTTGCATTAGACCTTGGCCCTACGTCCATCGGGTGGGCATTGGTTGACGAAGCCAACCACAAAATAATCGCGGCAGGCGTCTGCGTGTTTCCGGAAGGAGTGGACCGCGACGCATCCGGTGCGGAATCGCCGAAAGGACAACAACGCCGTGTCGCTCGCGGCATGAGGCGTCAAGTCGCACGACGGGCTCGTCGTAAACTTCGTTTGCGTGAAGCATTAGTCGGCATCGGCTTGTTGCCCTCGGTCGCCACCCGTCGCACGTCCGACCCCGAGCGGCGACAATGGGAAGCGGAATCGTTCGCCCAAGCGGACCCATATACGCTGCGGGCCAAGGCACTCGATCAGAAACTTGAGCCATATGAACTCGGTCGAGTCTTTTTGCATCTTGCGCAGCATCGCGGATTTCTCAGTAACCGCAAAGCGGATCGGGATCGAAAAAAAGAAACGACCGAGATGGAGGCCGAAATCAACGCCTTGGCAGGTGAAGTAGTCGCTGCCAACCACCGAACGCTCGGCGAACATTTCGCCGCCGTCAAACTGGACAATCCATCCACCCGCGTGCGCGGACGGCATACCCGACGCAACATGTTATTGGAGGAGTTTGAGGCCATTTGGCAGGCACAAAGAACCTATCATCCGACCCTGTTCACTGACGAATTGAAATTTGGGCATAACAAAGTCGCGACGACATATCCGAGCGAACCGGCTGCATTGACAAAGAGCAAGTTCACGCCGTTGCAACGGTTCGGTCTGCATGGGCTGATTTTCTTTCAGCGTGCTCTGTATTGGCCCAAGTCCATGATCGGCCGCTGCGAAATCGATCCGAAACAAAAACGGTGCCCGCGCGCTGACCGTGCGGCCCAAGAATTCCGGATGTTGCAGGAGGTGAACAACCTGCGCGTCATTCACACCGATGGTGAGTATCGCGCGCTCACTGAGCAACAGCGAGATGATCTAATCGCATTGCTATCCCGCAAAGAGGAATCGAAGTGGGATGAGATTCGCAAAGCACTGAAACTACCCGATGGCACGGGTTTCAATCTACAGGGCGGCGACCGGAAGAAACTTCAGGGCATGGTCACGGATTACAAACTGAGTCGTCCGAAGGTTTTCGGCAAACAATGGGATAAGCGCACGGAGGCCGAGAAGAACGCGATAGTTCGCGCCATGATCGAATGCAAAGATGACGAGTTCAAGCAACGGGCGACCGACTTGGGCATCGATGCTGAAATGGCAGACAAGCTACTCGATGTGCATTTGCCGGAAGGCTATTCCAACTACGGGCGCGAAACCATCGAAAAACTGCTTCCGCATATGCGTGCCGGTTTGCCGCTAACCTCTCAAGAAGGCAAGGACAGTGCCTTACGGAAAGCGGAGTTTCTAGCACCGTGGGAACGCCCGCGCAAGCCCGGCGAATCCCTGCCGCCACCGCCTAAGATTACCAACCCGATTGTTCGGCAAGCCATGTTTACGGTCCGCAGGTTGGTGAATGCCATCGTCAAAGAGTACGGCAAACCCGATACGGTCCACATCGAACTCGCCCGCGAAGTGAAGGGCAACGCGGAGCAGCGTGCCCTGGCATCATGGCGTATGCGTGATCGCGAGGCCCGCCGCGACGAAGCCGCTGAAGCGATTCGCGAGCACGGCGACAAGCCAACCAAAGGCAAAATCGACAAGTATTTGCTTTGGCAGGAGCAGCGCGAGCAGTGTATTTATTCTGGACGGTCCATCAGCTTAGCGCAAATGTTGGGCGGTGAGGCCGATATCGATCACATCCTGCCGTATTCGCGAAGCCTCGACAATTCTTTGATGAATAAGGTCGTGTGTTTCCTGGATGAAAACCGAATCAAGGGGCAACAAACAGTCCACCAGTGGCTCGCTGCAACTGACCCCGAAAAATATGACAGCGTGTTGCAGCGCGCGTGGAAGCTGCCCGAAGATGTACGGAACGGCAAGCTGCCAAAGTTCAGCCGGCCGACTTGTGAAATCGAGGATTTTCTCAATCGCCATCTCACTGACACGGCTTATCTCACGCGAACAATTCACGAATACCTGAAGTGCCTGACACCCGATGTTGTTGCCACGAAGGGCCAATTCACCGCTGACCTGCGCCATCATTGGGGCCTCAACGATGTGCTACGCAATGACGGGCTGGACCTGAAGAACCGCGACGACCATCGCCACCATGCTGTTGATGCCATTGTGATTGCCTTCACCAATCGTTCGACTCTGCAACAATTGGCGCGGCATCGCGGACAATCGCCGATCCCATTGCCATGGGGATCATTCCGTGCCGATGTCGAGACGACGATCAACGCGATTAACGTCTGGCACCGTCCGCGCGTCCGCATTTGTGGGCCACTGCACGATGATACGCTTTATGGCGCCACGCAAAAACTTGCCGAAGGCACCAAGACCAATCGCCCCTGGGCCAAAGACTGGCTGGAAGAACCCGGCGAATATGTTCTCCGCAAGCCGCTTGAATCTCTATCGCTAAGCGAAGTCGAGCGCATCCGTGATGTGCGCATTCGGGAAGTGGTACAAGACCGGCTTGCCGCCTTCAATCTCACCGCCGGACGGCAAAAGAAAGGAGCGGCCAAAACAGCCGGTGGCAACAAGATATCCAAGGAAGTCTGGAAGGAGCCACTCTATCTCACGCCTCGAAACGGCAAGGGCCAGCGGACTCTCATCAAACGTGTCCGCCTTACGAAACCCGAGGATTCGGTCGTTCCCCTCCGCGATGGAGGCCGCACGTGCGTTAAACCCGGCAATTTGCACCATGTTACCATCTTTGAATTGCCCGACGCTAAGGGTAAAACCCGGCGCGAAGCCGTTTTCGTTTCTATGCTTGAAGCGGTGAGAAGAAAGCGGGCCAAGCAGGCCGTTGTTCAAACCAGGCACCCGGAACATTCTGACGCTCGATTTGTCATGGCGTTACGACGCGGTGACATGGTGTCGGCTATGTTCAAACAAAAGCAGCGATTGTGTCGCTTTTCCACGGCTGCTTCGACGACCGCGCAAATGAGATTTGTCTCACACACAGATGCACGGAAGAGTCAGGATGTTGAGGAATTCTCGGCTAAGCCGAACACATTGAAAGCTACCAAGGTCTTTGTTGACCTTCTCGGCCGACTAAAACCAGTCGCCGAATAACGAAGCATGATCAAGCGCATCCTGGAAATCTCCAGCGAGCCGTACCATGTGTCGGTTCGCCTGGAACAGCTCACTCTGCGCGCCGGTCCGGCTGACGGACCGCCGGCGGCATCCGTCCCATGCGAAGACATCGGCGTGGTCATCGTGGACAACCCGGCCGTCACTTACTCCCACTATGCTCTGGTGAAGCTGGCGGAGTCCGGAGCGGCTGTCGTCTTATGTGGAGCTAACCATCAACCGGCCGCTCTTGTGCTGGCAATGCCGGATCATTCGGAGGTCGCGTGGCGCGTTCGTGACCAGGTGGATGCTCCCATGCCCGTGCAAAAACGCTTGTGGCAGCAAATTATCCGGGCAAAGATAAATAACCAGGCAGCCGGCATCCCTTCGGAACATCCCGCACACTGCCGATTGCAAGCGATGGCCGAGCGCGTGCGTTCCGGCGATCCTGATAATTTCGAGGCGCAGGCGGCACGAATTTACTGGGATGCCTGGCGCGTCGATCCCACCTTCCATCGCGAACCCGGCGCGACGGACCCGGTGAACAGTTTGCTCAACTATGGTTACGCCGTGTTGCGCGCCGGCGTCGCCCGCGCCATCGTGGCCGCCGGTCTGGCACCCGCGTTGGGTTTGCACCACCGACACCGCGCTAACGCCTTTTGCCTGGCCGATGACCTCATGGAACCGATGCGCCCGTGGGTGGACGCTATTGCGATGGCCCGAGTTCAAGCCGGCCATCCGATGATTGACCGTGACGCCAAGGCCGCTTTGATTGGTGTTCTGAACCGCACCGTGAAAATTGAAGATACAACCGGGCCACTCATGGTCGGTTTACACCGAACATGTGCATCGCTGGTGCGTTGCTTGCGCCGTGAAGAAACGCGGCTCCTCATTCCGACACTATTGCCGGCTGAAGAACCATGCACCTGAGCGGATACCGAATTATGTGGGTGGTGGCGCTATTCGATCTACCGGTAGATACCAAGATCGCAAGACGAAACTATGCCCGCTTCCGCAAGTTCTTGCTCAAAGATGGCTTCTTGATGATGCAATTTTCCGTATACGCCCGACATTGCCCCAGTGAGGAAAACGCGCTCGTGCATATGCAGCGTGTCGAAGCAAACACGCCGCCCGATGGTGAAGTGCGAATCATCACCATTACCGACAAACAGTTTGAGCGCATGCGCATCTTCCTAGGAAAACGGCGCAAAGCACCCGAAAAGGCCGCTAAGCAACTCGAGTTTTTTTAGTCCCTCGCTACCTTAACCCCTTTCCCAGACTGCTCATCGGCGGGATATAGTGTAATCGATCCCAGCCCGCGAGCAATCCGCAACATTCCTGTTCGGTGATGTTTCCCTTAAGTCAGTGTAATCGATCCCAGCCCGCGAGCAATCCGCAACCGATTGTTGCCGTGTTGGTTGGCGGAACAAAGTGTAATCGATCCCAGCCCGCGAGCAATCCGCAACTGCCAACACGCATGGCCATGCGTCTCACCCAGTGTAATCGATCCCAGCCCGCGA
>JANLTA010000678.1:0-7077 GCA_031362705.1 Gemmataceae bacterium
CCGCGTTTACGACTGTTTCCAAGTGGCACCTCGTATGGGTGGCACCACTGGTTTTTTTCGGTTCGATGATAATGACTTGGATGAACTTTAGAAAGCAGTTCAAGCGAGCCTGGCGTTCAAACTTCATTGAAAGAGGAGAACTAGCCAACTTTCCAGTGGTGGGCTTGGACATGTCGTGGATGGAAATCGTTCGGCAAGTCTTTATCGTGCTTGAATTTGACACGGGTAAAACCACAGTCGACGCCGACGGCATTCCAAAACGCGCAAGCGACTTGCACCCATACGGCTTTCTGCTAGCAAGGTCGCCCATGTTTGGTCAACCGATTAGTGTTCCCATTGTTCACAAAGACGATTTCATTTTGGCTGCGGTGGCATTTGGTAACGCGGGCGATGGGGAGGTGCGTTTGGGAAATGAGATTCTCGCTACCTATGCCCCAAGTGAACACTTGACGGATGGTCGTTCGGCAAACCACGAGCATGTAATGCACTATATCATCTGCCCGAAAGGCACGCTCAAAGCGTATTACGAATTCAACGAAGGGATTCACAAATCAAGGCCGAATCTTGAGCGCCTATTTGGCCTCCTCGCTTGGGCTGGACCGGTAGACGTGCGACATAACCTGTCGCCTAATTTGACCTGATGCTCGCGGCAGGTAAGGCGGAAGTGGTATGTGCACGTTTGTTGCGCGGGCAAGTGAATGAGATAGGGATAATAAAAAGGAGTAGCCGTAATGCCGGACGTTATTGTCAACTTCGCGCTTCGGGGAGCAACACCGGGGGAATTGGGAATCGCGCTTGGCCGATGCTTCGCAGAGTACAGCGCTTGGCATGGCCAATCACTTTTCGTTGCTGGCTTCGCTAAAGATGCGCTGTCGAGCGGCGTGAAAAGTGTTCTCATAGACCGGCTTCATCAAGCCCTGGACTTTGGTGAAGACGCGGGCATTATTGTCAGCACACCTGGGAAAACAAAAAGCAACCGGGAAATAGCTCATCTCTTAGCCGATCATCAGTTGACAATGGCAGATCAAGGCGTGAAAATCGCTGCTATTGTCATGCTTCACAATGCCTACGAACGATTCCTTTGGCGTCTGGTTCGTTTCGGCTTGGTGGGCAATCGGGAATCGGCCCTTACATTGGTCGCCAAAAAGACTGTGGCTGTTGAATTATTGATGAATCAAGGTATCGACGCTTCTGTCGATGCCCATCTGGAAAAGTGGTGGGAGGAACTTGAGCGCGACACGTTGGCGAGGAAGTGGGATCGGCTCGTAGGGTTGGTTGGTTTTCCTGCAACACTTAACAGCCCCCCGTGGCATTTCGACCAAAACATGTTAGTAGCATTTGACGACGTTAGGCACAATGCCGTTCACCATGACGCGGAAGCCGTTAAGACCTTCGATCTGGTTGCGTTCGCCAATCAGCTATCGCGCGCACAGTTGATCTGGTTGGTCCAAATTGCCACACTGTTGAATATCAAGATCCCTGCCGAGACTATGATCAAGCTCAAATAGTCTGATGAAACTAGAGAAAATACCCTCTCCAACCCAGCATGCCTTAGCATGTCATCGTTAGGACCACGCAGAGAATCCCATAGTTCGCAATGGCCGAGACGCGGGCAAGTTCCGCAGCCCGCGCCATGCTCGTCCTTGATCGGAGCAACTAATGATAAGCTGAACGAGAGGAGGCAAACCCAATGGACGACCAGAAACTATTGGATCGCATCAACTGTAATTCGGCGATTCTCTGCGGCAAGCCGATCATACGTGGTCGCCGGCTAGCAGTCGAGCATGTCCTGAACATGCTGGCGGTGGGCGACACGAATGAAGAGATTCTCGCCGGCTTTCCGTGGCTGGAGTTGGCCGACATTCAGGCATGCCTCATGTACACTAGCCGCACGATTGGAATTGAACGCCATGCTCCGCTGATGACGGGACCGAAGGCACCAGCCGGGGTGGTGTGATAAGCCTGTTGATCGACTCATCGGCGCATGCCGCCCCGGCCGGTACCTTTCAAGATATTGCATCCACGAGTCCCACCGCCACGTCATTCCGGCTCGCGGTCGCAGTTCAACAACTCGATATTTCCATCATCAAGTCGTTCAACCATCGCGCCGCCGTCGGAAGCGCCGCCACGCGGCGAACCCCACGCAACCCGTGAGAACCAGCGACGATGGCTCCGGCACTGCCACAGGCTCGCCGAAAAGAAAATCGTCCATGACCACCAGGTCGGTCGCACCGCCGTCGTTGATTCCGGCTCCGAGGGCGGAATTGCCGCTGGTGATTCGCACTCGGCTCACAATCGGGTTGGTGAACGACACGCCGAGGAATGACAGGCTGCCGACCGGCGCGTTGAATGATCCCAGCGAAGCGTTGCTGGCGTCGAACATCGAAATGATGGTGCTGCCAAACGTATCGATGTCGGCGAAGATAGCGCCGAAGCCGCGGGTCAGTGCCGGTGTCGCGGTGCCGGGCACGAAGAAGTCCACGTCGGTGATCGTGCTGCCCAGAGAAGTGAACAGCCGTTGAGCCGTGAACTGCTGGAACGTGGCTGTATAAGTCACGTTGATGTCGCCAAAGTTGGCAGCTGCCGGCTGACCGGCGCCGACGTCGGTCGTCGCACCGCTGACGCGGAAACCGGTGCCGGGCGTTGAGAAGACGGCGCCACGCGGCGAATTCGAGTTGAAGAAGTTCGCGGCCAAGTTGTTTGGGGCGGACTGTGCGGCCGGCACACCGTCCCAATTGATCTCGCGGCGCACACCGCCGAACGAACCGTTTGCTCCGGCCGTGGTGCCGCCGCCCAGCATGACACGGTAGGTATCGCGGGCCGCCAGCAGAGTCGCGTCCGTGTTGTTCGGACCTGCTCCGGAGATAACGACCTGCGCCGTGACTGCACGTGGCAGCAAAGCCAATACCGCCAAGACCAACCAAAATCGCGTCATCATTGTGAAGCCTCCTGCCAATTGAAAATGTTCCTATACGACAATATATCAATGTGTCGTCGTGAGTGCAATTTATTCAACCGGGCCGCTACCGAGTTGGCAATCGGATCAATGGGGACACAGGGCCAGCGCACACTAAGTCCTTTTAGCGCAAAGGACTTACGACTGCGGCCATTCAGAAACGGGCACTTTCCTAAGAGTGGGTCGATGCAAGTCCTTACAGAAAAAAGACTTAAGTGCGCGCTGGCCCTGCCCAGCGCCTACCTCGGCTTCCGAACCCCCACCGAGGTTTTCTACGCCAGAAACCCGCCAACCGGTTGCGATTGAGATTGGAGACCGCCGAAGCCATTTTTCAGTAAGGAGGCACACGTGTACGTTCCGATGATTCCCTTCCATCCTCGATCTTTACAATCGCCAGACACCGTGTCTGTGCCTGATGATCTACGGTTTTGACTGAGGCATATTGTCCCTATATCCATCAACGGTCCGTTTCAGGCTCTCAAGATTTTGAAATCCAGCGGCAATCGAAAGTATAAACACGGATAAAGTTAGCCCGATTGGACTGAGGTCAGCCGAATTAATGCTTAAGACTAGTCCATAGAATGGCATCAACAACAGGACAACCGCAATAAGACCAGCAACCATTCCGATGCCAATGTCTAATGCGTGAATTGTCGAATCCTCAAGCGTGACCGACAGAACCTTTCCTAAAGCGCCACCAAAAATGCCCGTTAAAACCACTTTGACCAGCATTAGGCTCTTCAATGGCTTTTCAAATTCAAACGGAGCAAAAGACCAAAATAATGAAAGCAATGCAAGCCCAAGGAAAAGAAACAAATATGCGGTCCTCGCTAGGTCTTCTGCTCGATTAACACGTACAGTGTTTAGTCTTTGGTTCAGCATATTTGGCGCATGTTGAAGGAGAACTAACTTTACATATCTTCTAATTCTGGTCAATGTTGCTTCGTTTCCATATTCCTGACCATCAATTGCCGCTGAACAGAGAGCTGAAAAGAGAGCATCGCCAGCCCCTAGCTCACTTTGAATCGAGTCGGGGGCACAAGGAGACTCGTAAGATTCGCAGCCTTTGTCTGTAATGTAAATCCAGCCGCATTCGGCTTTTGTAATGAATACGCATTTTGCGTTAATCGACTGGAGGAACTCGCGTCGTTGGCCGGCGTTAGAATCGTCCTGCCACTGTAAAGCCTTTGCCTCTTCTTCATTCATGCAAACGACGTCAAATGTGACAGCAAAGTTCGAGCCCGTGAGTCGAGTCGCCTTGTCGGGCGATACAACGCATACAAGCAACTGGCGCTCGCACGTTTTGCAAAGTGTTGCGATTTGTTCAATTTGCGCACTAGTTAAGTTGGTGTCGATGGCAACAATATCAGCTCGTCGAACTGCTTTCTCCAGCTCGTCAGGCGGCAGCTCCAACGCATCGAACAGAGAGCATGTAACGCCGCTAATAAACTTGTCTCCTTGGTAGTGTGCGACATGTGCCGGATCTCCGTGACTTGCATCCTCCATGTCCCCAATGCGCGGTCGGTCAAAAACATATCGTGTATCAATTTTTGACTGTTTGAGGATAGAACGGATTGTCCGTGAACCAACCGTATTCGGATTTAAGAATGAAAAAAGTCGTACACGGTAATGTTCCGCGCTCAGATTTGCTGCGATGTTAAAAGCGGCGCCACCAGGCCAACATCGAACCGTTCCAACTTTGTTCTTCTGTTTCCTCTCATCGCAATCAAACGTCGCAATGACATCTAAATGCGTCGCGCCAATTACGAGTATCGTTTTCATTTGAGCGCTCGAAAGGTACTTTCTGGAACGCGGGTTTTTCTATCGTCTTTCGAGTGACAGGCAATATGTTGGCGCGGCCCAAGCGGCGCAACTTATGATAAACTGAATGAGAGGAGACATACGCAATGGACGACCAGAAACTCCTAAATCGCATCACCTGCGATCCCGCGATTTTTCGCGGCAAGCCGATCATACGTGGCCAACGACTGGCCGTTGAACACGTCTTAAACATGCTGGCCGTGGGTGACACGAACGAAGAGATTCTCGCGGGCTTCCCGTGGCTTGAGTTGGCCGACATTCAGGCGTGCCTCATGTACGCCAGCCGCACGATCGGGATTGAACGCCATGCTCCGCTGATGACATCATTTGTCACGGGCTGCTAACTTTGCTCGCAAGCTGACAGTGAAACCCCACCGCCCCGGCGAGCCGATCCATCACATCGGATCGCAACGAGCGTTCACCAGTCAGAAAGTCATCGAGTTGAATGGGTGTAATTCCGGCTTGTGTCGCAATAGTCGCCAACGAATGCCGGCTTGCGTGTACGGCCCGCCGAAGCTCGCCGCTCAATGTCTGTTCTTCATGCGCCTCTTTACGCATCTGGTCGCGCTGAGCCAACTCCGGCACTTCGCCAGCAATTTCGGATCGCAATAGTCGAAGTTGCTCGCGCTCATCGGGACTCAACTGTTTTGCCACGCTCGGAGTTTGATTGGTATTCATGATGGCTACACCATTATCGTGGTTCAGCAACCTCATACGCCGTCACCGGCAGGATCGTCACGTCATCGATTTCCCGGTAGACCGCCATGATATATCGACCATCTTCCGCGTATCCCCACGTGACTGGCAATCCGGATGACCGGCTGAAACCTCGCCGCACAGGATTGCAAACGACGTGTTCAAAGTCGTCCTGCGACACGCCATGCTCGGCAACGTGGTCAACGATCTCATCCGTCCACAAGAAATCGTGATAGACCATATCCCCGATCCTGACCGCGCATGTTCATTGTCCACGAAATCTGGCCGTAGGACAAGTGATTTGCGGAATTGCAGGGGCGTCTTCTGCGGCACATCGGCTATCTCTTTGCAATCAAGAACCATTTACTATGAGTCGCGGTTTTCGAGTGGAGAGGGAACTACATTGATTAGTCAGGTCTCAGCGACGTTTGTCAATGGCGCGTTCTTGCCAGACGAAGCGGTTGTCATGGTCGAACAGAGCGGTAATCGGGGACACGGTAATCGGGGACACGGTAATCGGGAGGTAATCGGGGACAGGCACCTTTTCCAAGCCCGTCCGTCACCCAAATAACGGCCCCACCTCTGGCAGCGGCGGCAATTCACCGCGGTCGCGGTAGGCGTCGTTTTTGTTTTCCAGGCGGTAGCGCCATGGGTCGTTGCGCAGGCCTTGGCCGGCGCGGCGGACGCGCTTCTCCTGGAAGGCACGTTTGAGCCATTCATATAGGGCGGCCGGACTTGGCTTTTCCTGATCGCTCGGCCAATCGTTCAAGAGTTCCAGGTGCGTGGCTGCGGTGGTTCGCGTTTGCAGGATCTTTAGCAACTGCTGCCAATTTTCCTTGTATTGGGCCTGATGCGGATCCACAACCTCCGTGAACTTTCCCGTCGTAGGATTCCATTCGAAGGCGAGGCGCTCGGGCGTGGCCAGCTTGCGCGAGAGCGCGATCAACAGCCGCCGGTGAAAGTCCGATTTCAATTTGCTGTAGCGCGTCAGTTCCACAATGATGTCGACAAAGCCAAGCAGTGCGCCGGAGCCACGAGCCGAGTGTCCCGGCTCCGATGGCTTCTTGCGCGGATGGTGCAACAACAGGATGGCCACGCCCTGGGCCGCGAGACGGTGCAATGGCTGTAGCATATCCAGCAGAGTGGCCGCGTCCGATTCGCTGCGGCCGGGCAAAAACGACGCCAACGGGTCCACCACGAACAGACTCAATTCCCCGCGCTGGGCGGCATCGCGGGCTTCGTCGATCAGTCCATTCCATTCGTCGATCGTGGGCCGGCCGCCAAATGGCCGGATCAGCAATTGCACGTGCGGCCCGACCGGCATGAGCCGCAATCGATCGGCCCAGTCCGCCTCCGACTCCTCCGAGATGACCCACGCATGGCCCGGCGTAACATCCCGGCCAATGAACTTTCCTCCGCCGGCCAGTTGCTGCAACAGTCCCGTGATAAGCGTCGTCTTGCCCGACTTCCAGAGGCTGGTGACGAGGGTCACCCGGCCGGGCAACAAGTAGCCGTGCCAGAGCCATTTTTCGTAACCGTTCACCGACATCCAGAGCGGCATAGATGCAATTTGGGTGTTGGGTTATTCTGCGGTCATGTTGGAG
>JANLTA010000697.1:0-2163 GCA_031362705.1 Gemmataceae bacterium
GCGCTGCGACCCCTCCGGGGTCGAGGATCTTTTTTTTGCACGGTTACCGGTGGTATCGCTGCGCTCAACCACCGGCTAATAGCTGTGACCCCTCCGGGGTCAAGGGTGCATATGCTGTTAGGGAAGTCACACCTGGAGAAAACGATATGGAATTGCGACAACTTGGCCGGACCGACATGCGGGTCAGCACGCTCGGGTTCGGCGGGGCAGAGATTGGTTTTGAGAAGGCCACACAGGAAACGGTCACGCGGCTGCTGGATGATGCTCTCGACGCCGGCTTGAACATCATCGACACGGCCGAGTGCTATCCGAATAGCGAACAGTTGATCGGCGCGGCGGTCGGGCATCGCCGCAAGGACTTTTTCCTCTTCACCAAGTGCGGTCACCCCGTCGTCTACACCAAGGCGGACTGGCGGCCGGAATCGCTGGCACAGACCATCGAGCGCAGTCTCACGCGGCTCAAGACCGATCGGCTCGACCTCGTGCAATTGCATACTTGCACCGAGGACGACTTGCGGAAGGGCGACGTGATCGCCGTTTTGCAGAAGGCGCGGGACAAAGGTCAAACACGTTACATCGGCTACAGCGGCGATGGCAGCGCGGCCAAGTATGCCATCGAGTGCGGCGCGTTTGACACGCTGCAAACTTCGCTGAGCGTCATGGACCAGGACAACATTGATGTGTTCATGCCACTGGCTGTTGAGAAGCAAATCGGCGTCATCGTGAAGCGGCCGCTGGGCAATGTGGTGTGGAAATACAAGGATCAGCGGCCGACGATGCCGTATCACGTGCCGTATTGGGAGCGGCTGCAAAAGCTGAAGTACGATTTCACTGCCGGCGATCCTGCAGCGGCCGCCGCCACGGCATTACGATTCACGCTGAGCATTCCGGGTGTTCACACTGCCATTGTGGGAACAACGAAGCCCGGCCGCTGGCGCGACAACGCGGCAGCGCTCGCGGCCGGCCCGTTACCGCAGGATCAATTCGATGCGATTCGCCAACAATGGCGCAAGTCCGCAGACTCGACATGGGTGGGGTTGACGTGATTTCTATTCATACGGCGTAGGCTTGATTGTTGGGTAGATTCTCAGTTTGCATCAGCGTGAGAAATCGACGTGTCCGACATTGAATTCGTCTTCTTTGTGATTTCCTTTGTGCCCTTTGTGTCTTTGTGGTGAGTTCTTAAGACCAACCACAAAGACACAAAGGGCACAAAGGAAGCACAAAGAAAACCCAACTGTGACACTACCCAATTTGTTCAACAGCGTTGAGTAACACGAGTGTTTCTAACAGTCGCCCCAGCCGTTCAGCGCTGGCAGCGACGGCGGCCAGGACTTCGTGATGACTTAGCGGCGTGGCACTGAGGCCGGCGGCGAGGTTGGCGATGCACGAGATGGCCGCGACTGGCAGGCCAAGCTCGGCGCAGCGGCTCGCTTCCCGCGCTGTTGACATGCCGACGGCGTCGGCACCACACGCTTTCAAGGCAAGGACTTCAGCCGGCGTTTCGTAAGTTGGCCCCGTGACGGCCGCGTACGTGCCACGATGAAGTGTGACGCCACATTGAACGGCGGCATCGGTCAATTGTTGATTCAGTTGGCGACTATACGGTGGTGCAACGGCATCGCTTCGCCAATGATCCGGGTAATTCCATTCCAAGTGATTCGTGAGGGCCATCAAGCTGCCGGCGGACATCGCGCTGTTGATTCCGCCGGCGGCGTTAGTGAGGATGACGCCGCGCGCTCCCAATTCGGCTAGCACCTCCATTGGCCGGACCACCCGCGGCCAGGGATTGCCTTCGTAGAAATGCAACCGCCCGGAATACAGCAGCACCGGGCGGCCGACCCATTCGCCGAGTATTAACGCGCCGCCATGTCCTGATACCGTCGGTGCGACCATGCCGGGAATGTCGGCGAAGCCCACGGTCAGAATTGGCTTGATACGGTCCTGAATTGGTCCCATGCCGGACCCGAGCACGAAAGCGAGTGGGCGCTCGGGCAGGCTGCGCACAGCTTCCGTCAATTCGATAAACGAAGTGTTCGCCATAGGTTATCCGTGCCGGACCGGTTTCACTTAATCGCGTTTCTTGTTCGTGTAGTCGGTGCGACTTTCCTGTCCCCTCCCCCCTTGTGGGGGGGGGGTAGGGGGGGGGGTTGGGGGGCAACG
>JANLTA010000725.1:0-9229 GCA_031362705.1 Gemmataceae bacterium
GGCGAGGCGTTCGCGCTGGTCATGCGGTCGGACCCCAAGCTGCTGACGATTCAGACGCTGTTGGCATCCAAGAGTTCGACCAAGACGTTCACACCTGAGACGTATGACGCAAAAGTCAACGATGGAGTCAATGACTCCAAAGCCATTCAGGATGCCATCGATGCTGCCAATTTGCACGCTTACACGCATCCAGGCGAAGGCGCAACCGTCAAGTTTGCAGCGGGAAGTTATGATATCGCCGATGCCCTGGCGTTCAACAAGCAGCACATCACCCTGGTAGGAACAACCGACAATGGTCTGCCCACAGGCGTGAATATGTCCATTCTGAGGGCGCGATTCAAAGTCGTGGACGGTCAAAAAGTCTACCCCACCAGTATCGTCGCCAACGCAAACAACGCGTACGATATTACGTTTCGCAATCTGAAACTGGTGGACGACGAACACAATCTTCAGGCAAACGGCTACGACAACTGCCTCATTTACCTCCGGCATGTGTCGGACATCTCGTTCGAAAACGTGGACTTTATCGCCGATACGGCGCAATACAAGGCATACCAGGTCGTGCTCGATTTTACCGGCAGCAAGTATCTGACTTTCACGGACTGCAACTTCATCACTCACGGTGTCGTGCAATTCTATGGCGGTGCATCCCAGATCCGTGTGGACGGCTGCGTTTTCGAGGGCGTCCGCAACGTCCATTCGATGTTGCAGTTCCAAGGCGGCGGCGAAGCCAGCGTCACCAATTGCCAAGCCAAGGACTATAATTACGATACAAAAAGCACCGACCTGAACGGCTACGCCCATGGCCGGTTCATACGCGGCGAAGGCGGTTTCAACGAAAACATTTACCTCGGTAATAACCAGACATTTGATTTAGCGCCAGCAACGCCCAGCCAGATTCCCAGCGGGGACACGAACGCCGGCGAACAGATCAACTTCGAGGTGCCGGGGCCGTCGTACTACGGCAAGCCGACCTCCATGGGCGCGACTTACGTTGGTTTCGCCGACGTGACGAACTACATGACGGAGTTTGGGCGCACCACGGCATCAATCGTTGATGGCAAAGGCATCGGCCAGCGGCGCAAGGTGACCGGCATCTCAACGAACGGCGTGGTTACCGTGAAACCGGCCTGGAACGTAATTCCTGACGCTACCAGCACGATCTCGCTGGCCCCGTCGCAACAGAATGTCGTCGTGTACGACAACGACCTGGATGGGAGGGCAGAATGGATGACGACCGAGTATCTGGGAACCAATTTTGTGAATGACAAGGGCACGCACGTGGCATCCAGCGCACTTCAAGTCGGCGGCGTGGCGCACTTTGTAGTCGTCAAGAACCGGATTACGGACGTGCGTCAGGGAATTGTCATGATCCCGAACCAACATGTCACGACCAATGGCCAGCCGATTGATCAGCGGCCACAATTCGATAGCGATTTTTTCAATTATTTTGCCGACAACCGCATCACGAATGCCGTTCAAGGAGTGGCAATTGTCGCATCGCCCGATCCCTTCGCCAACGGCTTCGCCGCGGCAGGCTACGGAGCGATGCAATTGGGGACCACGGTGCGCTACAATCACTTCTTCGAAATGCAAAAGAGCTATGTCAATCAAGGCGAGGAGGCCAAGAGCTTCGCCATTGGCGTGCGGACAGCTCTGCAGTACCGGGCCGCTGATCTCACCATCATCGAAGATAACGAATTCCCGTCCACTTCCGGCAAACAGGATGACTTCCTGACCGGCGTTTACATGGATGGTGCGTTTTCGCCAACAACTTTCAACACGATCATTCGTAACAACGATTTTGTGGGGCTGAACAGCAAAGCCACCGGCGTGAACTTTGCAGTGCAGGGTACGCCGGCGCTGTTCGGCAACAACTGGGGAAATTCGACACCATACGCGGGGAATTCAACACCAGGCCCGATCCTGGAGTTGTCGCAGCGGGTGGTGCGGCTGGACTGGTCTACAGGTTCCGTCCCTGTCACCATTTTCATGCACAACGCTGGAACCGGGAAGCAAGCCCTCTTCGATGTGATGAGTGATTCCTCCTGGCTGAAGGTGAATGGTGTTGCCGGCTTCATAGTGGCCGGAGGGAAAGGCTCAAGATCGTTTGATGCGGACCTCACCGGCCTTGGTAATGGCACCTATACAGCCACCGTCACCGTCATCGGGGCTGGACAAACTCGATCCCTCAGCGTGGAGGCGACCGTGACTGGCTCCTCGAATATCGGCCCATCGCACGGCTTGCCATCGTTTCGGCCGGATCGGGTGACGACGTTGGAGGCTGAATACTATGATCTCGGCGGCGTCGGTAAAGGCTACGGCCCTGACGCTAACGACCACGTCGTGACTCTGTCCACCGGGCAAACCATCATCCAACAAGCGCCGCTCGGCGACTGGTACAATTACACGGTCAATGTGGCGGCCGGCGGACTGTTCCGGGTGGAGGGTCGGCTGCGCGGTAATGGGGCCGGGGGAGCCGCGAAAATCGAATACGCCGGTGGCGGCAGCGTGACGATGTACACGTCGGCCAGTGGGCAATGGGAGACGATTCGACCGGTCGATGGCAGCGGCGGGGAGACGTTTATGAACTTGGCCTACGGGCTGCAAACCCTGAAACTGAATATGGCATCGACGGTCGGCCCGGACATCGATTGGATCCGCTTCATGCCAGTGGACGCGGCCAAAGTCGGTTTGACATTGCCCTATCAGGTGTCGCCGCCGATCATCTGGCACTTCGGTCCGACGACGATTCAGACCGAACACTACAACAAAGGCGGCAAAGGCGTGGCCTACAGCGACCTATGGTCAGCCAACAACTCCTTGTCCAATTTCCGTGTTGAAGACAATGTCAGCATCGACGGAACGGGTCCATCGGACTATGCCGTGCGCGGCATCAAGAACCGCTGGCAGGGCTACACGATCAACGTCGCCAATCCCGGGAAATATCGTGTAGCGTTTCGGCTGTCGGCACCCGGCGATAGCTCCATTTCAATTCGCAACGGGAGCAATGGTGTACTGGGATCGGTAGTGGTTGGAGGCACGGGCGGTTTTACCAATTACAATGAAGAAAATCAGACGATCGTGACACTCGGCGCGGGTGTGCAATCGATCCATCTATGGAATGACGGCAAGAACTCGGTCCAGGTGGATTGGTTGAAGTTCGCGCCGGTCGAGCTCAGCGTGGCCATGGGCCCGATAGCGCCGACGCCGTCCGCCACCGACTTCATCGCTCGCGGCAGCAAGACGCATGTGGGCGCGGTGTTTGCCGTGAATGCGCCGGGGTACATTGATGCGCTACGATTCTTTGTCCGCGAGGACGAATACGACCTGCATGTGGAACACATCATTCGCATTTGGCGCGTTGCGTCGTCCAGCGTTCCCGATCTGGTGTCAGGTCAGGCGATCATGACGGCTGACACTTCCTTCGCCGGGCAGGCGGCCACGTTTACACCCACGCAGAGTGATGCATGGGCTACGGTGGGAATTTCGCCTGTCTATTGCACGCCTGGGTTGTACGTGGTGTCGGTCGATGTCTTTGCCGACAATCTGTCGGCCTCAACAATCAGCCAGGTCGCGCCGCCGGCTACACCTAGCGTGCTGACGCTGGTCGCGGGGAGCGTAACAGGTTCACCGCTACCGGGTGCGTTTCCTGACGCGGTCTATTTTGATCCATCCCATCCAACCACCTACTTTTGGCTGGATGTTTCATTTACGCCGATGTACTGAACTTGTGCCTCCACTCCCTTGCGGGTAGGGGTCGGGCAAAAAGGTGAAACGCTTCCACTTTTTTTCCCACCCGCATTCACGGAGGAACGGCACACTGTAATTGCAAGGTAAAATCGAAGCGAATGTCGGGGGTACTCTTCATGGTGCGTTTCCAAACACGTTTAGCACTATGTTTGCTAGAAGCGAGAGTTACACCCTCCGTGTATTGGGTGAACAATATCGCCGATTCGGGAGCGGGGTCATTGCGAGACGCCGTAATGAGCGCAAACAGCAGTATAGGTGCCGACATCATTCAGTTTGACCCTCTTCAGTTTCAAGTGGGTTCGCCTGTGCAAATAACACTGACATCCGGACAAATTACTGTCTCGGACAGTCTTACCATCGCTGGTCCTGGTCGTAACGTGTTGGCTATAAGCGGCAATGACGTCGGAAGGGTGTTTTTTGTCAATGCCGCTTTGGCTCTCTCTGGAATGTTCATAACCCGAGGATTCGGCAATGTTACGCCATCGTCTGGTCTTGGTGGTGCGATCCACTCAACTGCAGCGCTCTCTGTGAGCGACTGCGGATTTCAGACAAACAGGAGTAATTCTGCAGGCGGCGCAGTTTATCAGACAGGCTTAACACTAGACATGATTCGATGCAGCTTTCAAAGCAATTCCGCCAACCAGGGCGCGGGCATCTGGGCCACTGGCACGGTCACGATTCAGGGCTGTGAATTTGACAGCAACGGTGCCAGTTCCGGCGGCGGAATCTGGCTCAATAGTGGAACGCTGACTATCGACAGTTGTCTGTTTCGCGGCAATGGATCAACTGCAATGCTCATCGGCAAAGGTGGTGCAGTCTACTGCACCGGGACATTCGTCGCGCAAAACAGCACTTTCGCCAGTAATGCCGCAAATCAGGGTGGCGGCCTATATCTTACTTTTGGTGGTACGCTTTGGAATTGTACAGTAGCTTACAACGTAACCGGCAACAACGGAAGCAGCGGTGGAGGGATTCACGGTGATGTAACTCTCGAAAGCACCATCGTCAGTTACAACACGGCCGGAACCGGTCCGGATGTTTCGGGTGCGGTCACAGCCAAATACTGTGCTTTAGGCAGTTCCAGCGGCTTCAGCAGTTTCACAGACCAGGGTAATAATCTAGCGTTCGGAAGTAATCTCCAATTGGCGACGATGCCAAACGCGGTCGGCACATGGACCTCGGGCTATTCCATTCAGGCGACCAGCCCCTGCAAGAACACAGGAAGCAACCCGAGCGGCGCGTTGTACGAGGGCCGCGGACCGGGATATCTTCGTGTAGTTGGCGGAACAGCGGATATTGGCGCTTACGAAATTCAACCTCCGCCGACGGTCATCGTAACAGTCAACGACGGCGGTTCGCAACGATCAGCGGTGACCACACTAGCCTTGACATTTCAGAGGGACATGGCGCTTGGTTCCAGCCCCCGATGGGAACTCAAGCGCGTGCCCGACAACGCACAGGTGACGTTGAGCACATATCTATTAACTATTGGCCAGTATTCTAAGACGTATTATTTGTTATTCACCGCCGGGCCGCTGAATGGGAATTCGCTGGCGGATGCCGTGTACCAATTCACGGTCTTCAACTCCAAGGTCACCGACAGCGCCGGCCAATTCCTCGACGGCAACGGCGATGGCATTGGCGGGGATGATTACGTGTCACCGACGACGGTGGGTGATCCCAACCGCATCTTCCGGCTGTTTGGCGATGTGGATGGCGACGCCGATGTGGACACCACCGACTTCATTCAATTCCGCCTGTCCTTCGGCGGCAGCAACTTCGCCCTTGACTTCGACAACGACGGCAGCGTCTCCGCCAGCGACTTCATCCAGTTTCGGCTGAGGTTTGGATCGGTGATATGATACCCTTCAGCAAAACAACGCTCGTCGGTTGGAGAACAAAGCAGAATGACCCCATTAATGCCGTGGACAACAACGCTTGACGTTTTGTCTGAGTCTGAAGATTTCCACGTGTCGCTTGCCAAATTGACCCTGCCAACCGAAATCGCTTGACGTTGGCGGCCTTATTACGGAAACTGATGATTCAGCCTTCAGTTGTTCGCTTCCAGTCTTCATAGGGTGACTCATGGCAAATTCCTGGCGTTGGTCGAACAGTGCGGTTTCCAGTCTCCGCCGTCGCGTCGGCAAACGAGTACCGTTAGGCTGTACGCGACTCGAGGACAAGATCACGCCGTCGGCGATGCTGCCTGATCTGCAAGTGCGCCAGGACTACCTGAACGGCTGGACCATCCAAAACATCACCGGCGGCAAGGAGATTCGCTTTTCCACAGCGATGTACAATGGCGGCGTCGGCGCGTTCGAGATGCGTGGCACCCAGGTCTACGTCACCAATCCGGACGGGACGCAGAAGCAAGCCGTTAATCAGCGAATCTACAACAACGATGCCACCTTCACCGATGTGCCGTCGGGCTTCTTCACTTATCACTCTGGCCACGGTCACATTCATTTTGATGACATGGCCCAGTCGCGGTTGCGTTTGCGGCCCGCTGATCAAAGTGTCGGCGCTATCGTTGTCGAAAGCGAGAAGACCAGTTTCTGTTTGATTGACATTGATCATTATCAGCCCGGCTTGCCCGGCTCGCCGGCGAATTCTGTCTACAACTCCTGCAATCCCACGTACCAGGGCATCTCCGTCGGTTGGAACGACGTCTACAGTTCGGGCCTTGAGGGCCAATCGATCCCATTGATCGGCGTGCCGCCGGGCAACTACTGGCTCGAGGTCGAGTGCGATCCACTGAACGTCGTCCAGGAGACGGTTGAAGGGAACAATGTCACGCGCGTGGCAATCACAATTAGCAGTGCCCAATTGCCGACAATTGGGTTCCGCATTCTTTCCGGTACGCCGACCGGAGCTAGCGCTGCGCCAGCCAATTACGTCGATTTCAACTTCAACATGGCGGTCGATCCCACCACCGTCACGGCGGCCGGCTTTAGTCTGACGGGGCCGAGCGGCACGATACCCGTGACCGGAGTGCAGCAGCTTTCGAATACGAAGTTCCGCGCCAGTTTCGCCCAACAAGGCGCTGTCGGCACTTACACGATGACCGTCAGCCCCGTGATAAAGAACACGTTGGGGGCTTATCTCGATCAGAACAACAACGGCACTGGCAATGAGGTCGCCGACCAGTTTTTCAACATCTTTACTATCGTATCGCCGAAAATTGTCGCCAGTACACCTTCCGGGCAAACGACCACGCCGGTGACCAGTGTCAGGCTCACTTACAACAAGACGATGGATTCATCGACCTTTACCATGGCCGACATTGTCAGTTTCACTGGCCCCGGCGGCGTCGATTTAATGGGTCAGATTCTCAGCGTGGTGCCAGTCACACCCGGACCGGCGAGCGCCGTGTTCGATGTCAACTTCACCAGCCAGGGCAACCTCGGCAATTACTCATTAGTCGTCGGCCCTGATGTCCGCGATGCGGAACAGAATCTCGTTGATCAGAACAGTGACGGATTCACCAACACCACGGCTGATCGCTTTACAGCCAGCTTTGCGGCGGGCGTGGTCGGGCCGGACACGTTCGGATATGTCGCGATGCCCGACACTTTTCAAAACATTGATTTAGTCGGTCAGACCGGCATCTTCACCATTCATACGAGTGCCGACAACGCATCGGTCGCCGTCAACCTCGGCACTAGCACGTTTACTTTCTACGGCACCACGTACACCGGTGCCAGCAGCCTGTTCGTCAGCACCAATGGGCTGATCACGTTTGGCTCATCGAACACATCAGCCTCCAATGGTGCGATGTCGACAATCTCGCAGCCAGCGATTGCCGTGCTCTGGGACGATTGGCGCGCGGGCACCGGCAATCCCGAAGTGCTTGGCAAATTCTTCGATGACAACACCGACGGCATTAACGACCGCCTGGTGGTTCAGTGGAACAAGCAATATCACAGCGGCAGTACGGCCGGCACGATTACATACCATGCCATTCTGGAACTCAACACCGGAGCCGTGCAAGGCAAGATCGTCGCTAACTATCCGGACGCTGATAGTGGTGACGCCTACTCCAACGGTGCGTTTGCCACCGTGGGCGTGAAAGCAACTGGAACGGGTGGCTCAGCGTTGCAAGTGCTCTCCAACAACGTTCAGTTCCTGATCGGCAGCGGCAAAGCGTTTCAGTTCACTGTACCCACCGTCACGTCGATCACGCGAATGGGCACGAATCCCGTTGATGCTGGCGCCACCGTTGACTATCTGATCACATTTAATCAGCCGATTAACCCGGTCAATCTGGATCAGACCGATTTCACGCTCACGGCCACGGGTGGACTGACGGGCTATAACGTGGCCGAAATCCACCCGACGGCGACGCCGTATCAATACGAAGTCCACGTCAACACGGGCGTCGGCAACGGTACATTGCGGCTCAACTTCATCGACGATAACACGGTCAGCAGCTTTTTCGGACCCAAGGTCGGCGGCGTTGGACTTAACAACGCCAACTTCAGCAAGGGCGAGATTTACACCGTTGTCCAGCAACCGCCGGAAATCAACCGCGTGGCCATCGACAATGACTCGGGCCAGCGCTCCCAGGTGCGTTCAGTTACGGTTTACTTCGATCGCGTCGTGACCTTTGCCGGTGCGGTGAGCGCAGCGTTCGCGGTCAACGGGCCGGGCGGTGCGGTTCCTTTTACGTTTGACACAAGCCCGAGCACGCCGACTTTCACGGCCGTCAAACTGAATTTCACTGGTTCGGTGCCTGACGGCAACTACACAATCACAGTATTCGGCAATCAAGCGAGTACCGGCGGCGTGTTACTCAATGGCGATGGCACCGGTCCGGGAACCAATTATTCCGATACGTTCCATCGATTCTTTGGCGACGCTGATGGCGATGGAGCCATTTCTGCCTACGACTTTATCCAGTTCCGACTCGCCTTCAGCGGGACTGACCCCATCTTCGATTTCGACGGCGACGGGGCGGTTTCCGCCAGCGACTTTGTCCAATTCCGACTGCGATTTGGCGGGTCGATTTGATTGATGCACGGAGAACGAACGTGCGCCACTTCATGTTCGTTCCATTACAGAGTCGCGCCCGCCCATTACCGGTGAAGTAATTTTGGTTTAGATGAAATGAAGATCGGCTGAGTGATTTGAGAGGAATGAACACGAACTCGATTTGCATGATGAATAATTGACATGATTTGTAGGCTAACGTTGGTGTTAACTTAAAAGGCACTGGCGACTCATAGATACAAAGCTGGTTAGCGGATATGGGTCTGTATTCGCAGTTCAGCCTATTGGTCATTTCGTTTTATGCTTGCCAGCACTTGCTTGGCTCGCGTTATTAGGCCATCAGCCCGCTCCTGGCCGAAATGTTCCTGGACCCAGGCGTAGCCGGCGGACATGCCGGAGCAGCGGACCATGTTGTGTGCATCGGTGGCCAGGACGGCGTCCGAATACTGGCGAAGGATGCTCTCGCCGGCAGCTTTGGGTGCGGGGC
>JANLTA010000739.1:0-2107 GCA_031362705.1 Gemmataceae bacterium
GTGATAGTGTTGGCGAGAACGTCTTTGTGTGGCAATTCGGACGCTTTCGCGGCATGTTTCAACGGGGCCAGCGCATCTGGTAGTCATAAAACCGATTATTTTCATACCACCCCTTGACAAATATACACCCGTACACTATACTGCCTTTGTCTGCATCTTCGTGACTTCTGTCACTGTGTGTGAGGCCCAGGTGCATCATGTCCGATTTCAAGAAAACGCGGGACCATGTCGAGCCGAACGCCAAGACCCTCTGGTTGCTCCGATGCGCATCGGACAAACGAGCTCAAGGGCTAAGCTGGGCTAATGTCGCGCTGACTTTGAAACGAAAACTTTGCGTCTGGCAACACTGGCTGCGCCGCTATCCATCGACTTGGGATCAATTGCTCCGAGAGGCTGAGGGCCGGGTTTTTCGTGAAGTCGGCTCCGAGGCCCTGACCACCATGCGCTGTCTGCTCCGCTCGGAATCAGAGACCATTCGTCGGGATGTCGGCCGCACCATCACGGTGCTGGCGTTCCGCATGCCGCGGGACAACACGGGGGAAATACCGGAAAGCGATGCCACGCGGGCCGCTATGGATCAGCTCTTGATGGAGTTCGCCCATGATGATGACCATGAGACCGCCGCCGGGCCGCCGGCTATCGGTGCCGCTGGACCAGACGACCCGGCGGGCCAAGATCGACCAGTTGCAAGCCCGGGTGAAACAAGCCCGGCATGACGTGACCGCCTTCGCCTCGTTTGCCTTTCGCGATCCGGCCGGCAAACCGCTGAAGCTGGGCACGGTCCACCGCGAGTTGCAGGCGTTTCTTTCCGAGCACGGCCATGCCCTGATCGAGCTGCCGCGCGATCACGGCAAGAGCGTGCAAGTGTGCGTCCGCGTGTTGTGGGAACTCGGCCACAATCCCGCGCTGCGCATCAAGATCGTCTGCGCGACGGAGTCGTTGGCCGCCGAGCGCGGCCGCTACCTTCGCAACGCCTTGGCCAACAACCACGGCGTGCGCATGGTGTTTCCGCACTTGCTGCCCGCCCGACCGTGGGAAGTGACGCGGTTCACCATCGACCGGCCGGCCGAGGCGCTGGGCCCGAGCGTCACCTGCCTGGGCGTCGGTTGCGGAGCCACCGGCTCGCGAGCCGACCTGCTCATCTGCGATGACATCGTCGATGTGAAGGCCATGCAGTCGAAAGCCTATCGCGATCGCGTGCGCCTGTTCTTCCGGGAAAACCTGGTCAACCTGCTGGAGCCGACCGGACGCATCTGGTGCCTGTTCACGCCCTGGCACGGCGACGACATCAACGCCCACCTGAAACGCAACGACGTCTACTCCCACTTCCGCCGCGCCATCGGCCCGGACCTGCAACCGGTGTGGCCCGAGCATTGGCCGCGCGAACGGTTGACGGAGCGACGCAAGGAGATCGGCGAGACGTCCTTTGCCCGCGCGTATCGTTTGGAATGCGTGGCCGAGGGTGAGATCGCGATTCGACCCGAGTGGGTGCAAACATGGAGCGGCGAACACCAGTACGACATGATCGCACTGGCCGTCGACCCGGCCGCCAGCACCAGCGACCGCTCCGACCGCTCGGCCGTGGTCGCGCTGGGCCGGCTTAAAGACGGCACCGTGCATTGCCTCGAAGCCATCGCAAGGCGCGTGCGTGCCACCGACCTTGTGGCACTAATTGAAGAAGCTGACAAGCGTTGGCGGCCCGATGCCATCGTGTTCGAGAACATCGCCGGCTTCGGCGCGGTGTACGACTTGTTCACCAAACACACGCGCTTCGGCCCAAAGCTGCAACCAGTCACAAGTTGCCGGCAAAAAGCCGCCCGCATGCAAGCCTTCGGCGTCCACGTGCAGAACGGCCGCTTCTTGCTGAAGAGCGATGGCAACCGCGGCATCGATCCCAGCCAGATCGAACTCTACGACGAACTGACAATATTCCCCCACGGCCAACACGACGACTTGGCCGATGCCGCCGCATTCGGAGCGACTTGGTTGCTGGATCGACCGAGCCCCCGAGTGTGGTGAAGCTTTGGAGTTCAAATGATAACTGCGACCTATGACCTATCGGCACTGGGTTTTCAGCCCAAAGGGCTGAGAGTACTCAGCCCAGGGC
>JANLTA010000756.1:0-6608 GCA_031362705.1 Gemmataceae bacterium
ATGGTCATTATTGCCTACTTCCACCGAAACCACTTCAGAGCCAGCGCAAAGGTCAACACACCCCAGCCGGCGAGAATCCCGATTGGGGTGAGTTGCGAACTTAATGACGCGCCTTCCAGCATCACAGCCCGCAGCGCATCGTTGAGTGGCGTCAAGGGGATCAACTTGATAAATGGCTGGGCCGCATCGGGGAAGCGTTGCGACGAAAAGAAAATCCCGGACAACACCCACATGGGTAGCATCACCAGGTTCATGAGTCCCGAGACGGTCTCCAGCGTCTTGGCCCGGCTGGCGACGAGCAGGCCCAGCCCGGAAAACGTGAAGGCACCGAGGAGAATCAGAAACACGACGGCCAGCACGTTGCCCTGGATCACGACGCCGAAGACGTACCGGCCAAAGAGAAGAAGGATCAGCACTTCCGGCACCATGAACACCAGCCGGCTGATCATGATCCCGGCCAGGAAGTGGCTCTTCTTCATGGGCGTGGCGATGAACCGCTTCAGCAGTTTGCGGATGCGCATGTCCGTGATGACGAAGCCGACGCCGTATAGTCCGCCGCCCATCAGGCTCATGCCCAGCAGCCCCGGCACCAGAAAATCGATGTAGCGCGCACCCGGTTCATCGAGCAACTCCGGTGCCTTGATTCGCAACTTGTCTTCACGGCCCGCGTCCCGTTGCAGGACATTGTTGACCATCTGCTCTGCCAAGACACACTCGGGTCGAGCAGGATCGTAAACGTATTGGTAACCGTCGTCGGCGTCGATTGGCGCGACGACAATCAAGTCAATCTTGCCCGTGCGCAGCCGGGTGTGCGCCGTGGCAGCATCGTTGATCTCAACGACATACCGCTCGTCCTTTTCAAGAGACTTCTTGACTGCCTCGGCCGACGCACCGGCCCGGACATCGACGTTGACGTGCTCGACTTGCTTATTGCGAAAGGCGATGCCAAGTGCCCCGACAATGAGGATGGGAAAGCCATACACCCAGAAGACAGCTTCCGGCTCCCGGTAAAACTCACGCAGGCGCGCCAGAACGAGTTGCCAAAGCGGCGACCGATTGCGCGTTGGCGGCGATGATGAGCGCGGTTCATTCATGACTTCGCGGCTTCCTCATCGCGCAAGTGTCGTCCCGTAAGAGTCACAAACACGTCCTCCAAACTGGCGTGGCGTGTTGTCAGGCTGGCCAGGTTTTGACCCATCGCGCCTAAGCGATCAAGCAGTGCCGGCACGGCCAAGTGCGGCTCCGCGACGGAAAGGCTGATGCGATCCGGCTCGTGCCGCACGGACAGCACTGCGGGAAGATCGCCCAGAGAGTTCGGATCAAAAGGCGGTCGGCCGTTGCCCTCTGCCACGCTGAACTCGATCACATGCTCGCCGCCCAGACTGGCGATGAGTTCGCGCGGCGTGCCCAGTGCCATCACCTTGCCATGATCGATGATCGCGACCCGGTCGCACAGCCGTTCGGCTTCTTCCATGTAGTGGGTGGTCAAAAGGACCGTTCGGCCTTGGCTGCCGAATTCGCGAATCAGCTCCCAGAGCTGCCGGCGCGATTGCGGATCCAAACCAGTGGTCGGTTCATCCAGAAACAGCAGATCGGGATCGCCGACCAGGGCACACGCGACGGCCAGCCGTTGCTTTTGACCGCCGGATAGCTTGCCGACCCGGGCGCGAGCCTTTTCCTCAAGCGACACACGGCGCATCACTTCGTCCGGATCGATGCCGCTACGATAGAAACTCCGAAAAAGCGTCAACGTTTCGCGGACCGTGAGTTTCTCGGAAAGGAGCGTTTCCTGCAGCGAGATGCCAATCCGCTCTTTGATCTCTTGCTGGTGACGACCCCAGCGCAGACCCAACACCTCGACATCGCCAGCCGTCGGGTCCAGCAACCCTTCAAGAATCTCGATGGTCGTAGTTTTGCCCGCCCCGTTCGGTCCCAGAAGTCCAAAGCACTCTCCCACCGCGACGGACAAGTCAATGCCGCGAACCGCCTCCACGGGCGGCTTGCCCGGATAACGCTTGACCAGCCCAGTGCAGTGAACGGCGAGAGTCATGTTGAAGGATGGTTTGTCAACGAAGCCGGGCGAACGGGAAACGAGCAGTTGGTGTGCTCAACGCTCTGTCATCAGTGGGGCCGGAATTGTTCGCCGATACCATCGACGAACAACTCGACTCTCCCGCAACGGTTACAGACATACACGTCGAACTTTTCCTTGTTCACGAATAACTCGCCGACGTCGCCAAGGATTCCCCACCGTTTACCTTCATGAAATGACTTCGTGCCAACGTAGTCCAAATCGGTTTCACACCGGGGACAGGTCATCGGATTCGGGCCATCGCTCATCGTTGCCTCCATCGCTAAGTGGCCGGATGCGCCGCCGCTATTTCTTGGCGCTGTAACTGGTGATCAAGTTACGGTAAGCCGGAAGATGGTTGCTGAACAGACGGCCAAGTCCCTCAATGTCGTTGCGCCAATCGCGGTGCAATTCGCAGGCAACGCCGAACCAACTCATGAGCTGGGCACCCGCCTGTTCCATCCGCGACCAGGCTGCCTGCCGCGTCGTGAGATTGAACGTGCCTGAAGCATCCGTCACGACGAACACTTCGTAGCCGTTTTCCAGTGCCGAGAGCGCCGGGAAAGCCACACAGACTTCAGTGACCACTCCGGCAATAAGCAACTGTTTCTTTCCGGTGGCTTTGACCGCTTTGACGAATTCGTCATTGTCCCAGGCGTTGATGTTGCCGGGCCGGGCGATGTACGGCGCGTCCGGGAACAGTTCCTTCAACTCCGGCATCAACGGGCCATTCGGGCCATCCTCGAAGCTCGTGGTCAGAATCGTCGGCAATTTGAAGTATTTGGCCAGATCTGCCAGTGCGAGGATGTTGTTCTTAAAGTCGTCCGGCGAAAAGTCACCGACAATGTTGCACAAACCCGATTGATGATCCACCAGCAACACCGCCGTGTCAGCCTTATCAAGCCGGCGATACTTGTACGAATCAGCCATGACAGTCTCCAGGGTGAGATTCAAAGAATGTTGACGATGTCCTTGATGAGTCGTCATACCGCGCCGGACCTGTCTCGGTCAGATGCTGCCATCCCCGAAGCAACGGCACGCTATTTGCCAGTTCCTTTGGCAGAGTCATTCACACCGGAGCATTGTCATGTCCGATCATCGCGACCACGGCCGTCAGCAAACTCACGACACGGGTTCGTCCGCCGCGAGAGCCCGCGACGATTTGCGTACCGCCAACAAGAAAAACAAGCCCAACGAATCGCGCGACGAAAAGCGTGACCGGGAAGAGGCTGCGAAGAATCAAGGCAAGAATGAGCAAACAGACGCCGACTAGGTGGCCATCAGCATTCGTCGGCGTCTGCCGCGTTACGATTCACGAAGAGCCGCAATGCGCTGCCGGTCTGCTGAAACGCGGATTTTGCGGTGCCTTCAGAATTCGTTGATTCAGCCAGGTGTCTGCGAATGCGCGCTACCAGTCCACGAGTTGCCCGAAGTCGCCCCTTGGGATCGGCCTGTTCCAGCGCGATTACCTGCGCATCGAGATACGCAACCAAGTCCGTGGCGACGTTAAATTCCCCACGGCCAATGTGATATATGGCAAAGCTCTCGGCACAAATGCCGCGACCACCTGTACCACAGAACTTGCTGTAGAGGCGCTGGCCCTTGTCCGCGAGCACTGACCGGCGGTGCGGCGTCAACTCATTCGGGGGCAGTTCCACTGGAAACTCCACGGAGTAATTGTCCCAGAGCCATCGGGTCCACGGGCTTAACCATGTGATGATTAAAGCCGGCTTCTTCAGATCGCCGGCGATCCTCATCCTGGCCCCAGCCGGTGAGGGCGATGAGCATCGTGTTTTCGCCCCAAGCTTGTTCGCGAATTCGGCGGCACGCTTCGTAACCATTCATTTTCGGCATGCCGATGTCCAGCAAGATCACTTCGGGGCGAAATGTCTCGGCGACTGCCACCGCCTGCAAGCCATCATGAGCTGTACGCACATCGTTACCCATGATTTGGAGCATCAACGCCAAACTCATCGCCGAGTCCACGTTGTCATCCGCCACCAGAATGCGGCACTTGGGAGGCTGAGAAACTGAGATTGATGGCTGCACCTCATTAGTTTCTGATTCATCCTTCATCCTTCCGCCTTCATCTTTCAGAAGTGGCAAGCGCACGACGAATTCACTGCCTTTTTCGTGGCCATCGCTCCGGGCATCGACGCTGCCGCCGTGCATATCCACCAACCGCTTTACTAGTGTCAGCCCGATGCCCAGGCCGCCTTGTGACTTTTCCAGCGACCGATCCACCTGAATAAACAAGTCGAAGATTCTGGGCAACATGGCGGCTGGAATGCCGACACCGGTATCCATGACACTTATGACGACATCGCTGCCCTGCGGCTCGACGGTCAGCCGGATGTGACCGCCGCGTTCGCTGTATTTGGCGGCATTATTCAGCAGGTTGGCGAATACCTGGCCCAGCCGGGTGACGTCGGCATCCACAAAGACCGGCTGCGAAGGTTTGATCACCGTGAGCTTGTGGACGCTGGCTTCGAGGAGCGGCCGGCTGGTTTCCACGGCGTTGTTCAACACGGTCGCAAGGTCCACCCGCTCCCGGCGCAGTTCCAGCTTATCGCGGGTAATGCGGCTCACATCCAGAAGGTCATCAACCAGACGCACCATCTGCTCCAGTTGTCGTTCCATCATGCCGCGGGTTTGTTCGACTGATTCCCTGCTGCCGCCCGATAGCCGTATGATCTGCAGGCCGTTGCGCAGCGGTGCCAGCGGGTTGCGCAGTTCGTGAGCCAGCGTGGCCAGGAATTCATTCTTGCGGCGGTCGGCGTCCGAAAGGTCGGCGCTGTATTGTCGAAGTTGGTCCGCCAGGGCCCGCGCCTGCGTTTCGGCCTCGCGCAGTCGGGTGGTGTCGTAGAAGTAACACACCACCCCGTACGTGCCGTCCGGCATGGCAATGCGGTCCAACTGCCACTCGTAGGTTTCCACGGTTTCCAAATCGGCGCGCGCACTCATCAGGCCTGGCGAGCAGTAGGGTTCGCCGGTGTCCAATGTGTGGCGAAAGATGGCGATCAACTCGGTGGCCAGTGGCTCTGGCCACAGCACGCGCATCGCGTCATCCAGTCGGCGACCGATGGCCGGTTGAACATTTCGGAACGCTCGCGCCTGCTCGTCCGCGTTGATGTGCGAGATGCAAAAATTCGCATCGACAATGTAAAAACCCGTTGGACACCGATCGATGACGAATGTCAACAACTCAGTGCTGCGGCGAAGTTGCTCCTCGGCCTGCTTTCGCCCGGTGATGTCCTGAAAGTAGGCCGCGACGCCGCCGTCTTGCATCGGGTAGGCCCTCACGCCGAACCAACGATTCAAAACCGGATTGAAATCCTCGAAATGTGTGCTGCACCGCTCGTTGGCCACGCGATGCAACTCAAGGTACGATGTGCGACCCACAGACTCGGGAAACGCATCCCACGCATTGCGTCCCAATAATTCGACTCGACTCCGTTGTAAGAGCCGTTCTGCTTCCTCATTGACGTAATTGTAATTCCAGTCGCGATCCAGTGTGACAAAACCATCCGTGATGCTCTCGAGAGTGTGCAACAGGCGATGTTCGCTCTGACGCAGCGCTTTTTCGTGCCGCGAAATCGTGGCAAGGTTCCACCCCAACAATGCCAATAGCAGCGCCATTAACGCCAGGACCAGCATCGCGGCAGCAAAATGCGAGTCGTACAGTTTCCAGGCCTCGCCCAACTTAATGAGCCAGCCGATAACGAGAGGCAACAGAATAAACGTAGGCGCGGCACGACGGGCTACGTCGCCGGCGGCTCCGCCAGCCAGCAGCCACCGCATCGGCGCGTGTTCCGGAACTGCGGCAATTATCGCAATCGAGATGGCGGCAATAAACGTCGCGGTTTGCAAAGCGATGACCGTCAGATGTGGCAGCGAATACAGCATATCGACACCGTAGAAGTATCCGGTGATCGAGAGCATCGATATGCCGAGCGTTAATACCGCCAACACGGGAATGGCGCGACGATTGCGAAATGGCCCGTTAATGGACACCAATACAAGCGACGTGCCAATCAGGGTCCAACACGCAGCACCGGGCGGACCCATGCGCCCGGGGTGGACTACGCCGCCCCGTCCCCACGGCCGATCAAACATCAACAGCGTGTTCAGGAACTCGAGATTCACACCCGACAAATACTGAAAGAGCGTGCTAGCGCCGATCAGCGCGACAACGACACCCAAAATCATTGCGACGCGCTTCCGGCCACAGGCCAGCATAATGAGCGCCGCGCCGGAACAGGTGACGGCCACGGTCGCATTGGGCTGGATGGAAATGCCATTACCATCCCAATCCGTCAAGCGCGGGAGGTCTAACACCCAACCGGTCAACGACGACAGGCCACCGACCAGCGCATAGAAACTCAGCACGGTCACCACCAGGGCCAGCGCGCACTTATGGGTAATCCTGGCAATTTGAGTGGGCTTGCGCTATGAGGGCATGGCTCGTATTTCTTTCTGCGTGATGTCGGAGGGACATTCACGCAGGAGAGTCGAGTCATGGCGACGGTGCGGATTG
>JANLTA010000760.1:0-3707 GCA_031362705.1 Gemmataceae bacterium
CAATCCGCACCGTCGCCATGACTCGACTCTCCTGCGTGAATGTCCCTCCGACATCACGCAGAAAGAAATACGAGCCATGCCCTCATAGCGCAAGCCCACTCAAATTGCCAGGATTACCCATAAGTGCGCGCTGGCCCTGCAGTCCACCTCACTTAAAGAAAAATCAGAGCATGTGCTGTTTTTGAACTGCTGGCTTGCCCGACTAAATCAACGACGTGAGAGTCGACGCAGCAAGTGAAAACATTTGCATATTAGCCCTCGAATTGACCAAGTACCACGCTTCGAACTCCATCCAAGATATGGGCCAACGAACACTCCGCCTCTGTCAACAAATTGCTTCATTTCTAGTTGAGATGGAAGGAAAGTACCGATATCTTCTATCGACTGCGACAAGGCGTCAACATACCCGTCCCACGTGTCTACATCCAGTTCAAGGGCCTCTTGATTGACAAGATCCTCAAAAATCCAACCCTTTTCAGCCAGCTTTGACGCAGCCAATTTTACGGCTATTAAATGATCCGTTGACGTCACGTAACATAAGACAATTGCTCCAACCCAGTTTTCAGAGTTATCGCAATCTGCGCCCGGACGCACTTTGATAGGGCAATAATACAGCAGATTAGTTTGCGAGTTCATCGATCATTGCCTTTCTGGCGCCGGCGATTATGCCCTCGCTTCAGAAGTGCATGGTCAAGCCCCAAGTCACCCAACTACCTCTCACTTAACCCACCCGCAGGCGATTCAAACACTTTTTAGCTTAAGGGCCCATCTGGTTAGATCGTATTGGTAATCTAGATTGAACAACAAGTCCAAACGATATCGATTTCCGTTCGGGACGAAAACCATGCCAATCCACAACCGTCGTGACTTTCTCTTGGCCAGTGCGGCCGTCGCTCTGTCGCCGATGGTTCCGCTGTGGGCCGACGATGAGGTGAAGAAGAAGGATCCTTATGCGGACGGCGTGCTCAAGGAGGGTGAGCCGCCGCTGCCGGCGAAGGATTCGTTTACGGTTGCTGTGTTGCCGGACACGCAGCATTACAGCGAGAAGTACCCGAATACTTACCTGGTCCAGACGCGGTGGATCGCTGAGAGTCAGAAGGCTCGCAACATCGCGGCTGTGTTGCACCTGGGCGACATTACCAATCGCAGCACGGTGGCCGAGTGGCAGAACGCGTCGAAGGCTATGAGCGTCCTTGAAGCTGCGAAGATACCGTTCGCCTTTTGTCCGGGCAACCACGATTACAGCGTCGGCGGAGTTTGCAAGGACCGAACGACGCTGCTGAGCGAGTATTTCCCAGTGTCGCGGTGCAAGCAACAGCCGACATTTGGCGGCGTTTATGACAAGGAGCCGGAGCGAACCGAGAACAGCTATCATCGATTCACGGCTGGTGGTCGCGATTTCCTGGTACTAGCACTGGAGTTCGGCCCGCGGGCGGATGTGATCCGCTGGGCCAACGAGGTGGTCGCGGCCAACAGCAAGCGCGAGACTATTCTCATTACACATGCCCACATCTACCACGATGACACACGGTACGACTACAAGAAGCACGGCGCGAAGCAAAAGTGGAATCCACATGCCTATGCCGTCGCAAAAGCCACGAACAATGATGTCTGCGACGGCGAAGAAGTTTGGGACAAACTGATCTCGAAGCACGAGAACTTTATTCTCACACTCAATGGCCACGTCCTTGAAGACGGCCTCGGCAAGGTGACGACGCGCACGCCGGGCGGCCGGGATATTCCGCAGGTGCTGGTAAACTTCCAGATGCGACCCAACGGCGGCGACGGCTGGCTCCGCTTGCTGGAGTTCAAGGTTGACCGGACGATTGGCGTGATCGATTACTCACCAACACTCATGAATCGCAATGAGTCGGCGCAGAATCACTTTTCGATGACGGCGGCGAAACTACCTTCGGTTTGAAACGGAGACGATTGGTCGAAGGATTCCCACTTTCGAGGCTAATCGCACGAGCGATGATTCGCCACGTTGCCTGCATTTCATTGGAACAATTCATATCAAGACATAGTTGCAACGCGATAGAAAATTAGGAACTTCGACATGAATCCGCTCGATCTGACCGGCAAGGTAGCCCTCGTGACTGGCGTGGGCGACAACGAGTCTTTTGCCTGGTTCATTGCCAAATCGTTGAACGCAGCGGGGGCCAAGGTTGCACTGGCGGTTCATCCACGCATGGTCGGCATCGTCGAGAGTTTTCTGACGCGCGATCAGGATCGAGATTCGCGGATGTTGCCGAACGGCGGCGAATTCAAAGTGGCTAAGGTATTGGCGTGCGATGCCTCTTACGACACCATGGCTGATGTACCTGAGGCAATTCGGACCGACCGACGCTACGCCAAGTATCCGGAGTTTTCGATTCAGGGCACGGTGGATGCGGTAGGCAAGGAGTTCGACGGCATCGACATACTGATTCACTCAATTGCCTTCAGCCGCGAGATCACGAAGCTGGCGAAGGACACGAGTCGTGGCGCATACTACGAAGCGCTCGGCATCAGCGCGTATTCACTGACGAGCTTCTTGCGGGCCAGCGAGAAATACATGGAAGCCCGGCCGGGCGGGGCCAGCGCGGTCGCGTTGACCTATCTCGGCGGCGAGCGTGTCGTGCCGTATTACGGCGGCGGCATGTCCACGGCCAAGGCGGCGCTGCAAATGGATGCGCGTCAACTGGCCCACAACCTCGGCGGCAAGAACATCCGCGTCAATTGCATCTCGGCCGGACCGTATGCATCGCGCGCCGCTCGCAGCATCCGCCCCGGAGAGTTCGAGAAATCCATCGAGTATGCGGCAGCACGCTCACCATTGCCACGGGCCATCAAACCCGAGGAAGTCGCTAATGCCACACTGTTCCTGGTCAGCCCGTTGGCGTCCGCGGTGACGGGTCAAGTACTGTACGTGGACTGCGGATATCACTGTATGGCGGGTTAGATGGTATCATTGCAATTGGGAGCAAGGAAACACAGCATGAACGCCGAGTCTGTAAGACGGTTGCTGCAGAAGATGCCATTTTATCCGCTCGAAGTACAGCTATCGAGCGGCATGAAATACCAGATTCGACACCCGGAAAATGCCATGGTGTTGAAAAACACGTTAGTCATCGGTGATCCTGAAACTGATGATGTTACGTGGTGTTCAATGCTCCATGTCGCCTCTATCCGGCGTGTGTCAATTCGGTCAAAGTAAACTCAGCATTCCGAGGAGGAGTTGATGATTCGCAACTGCTTTGCCATTGCCGCTTTGTTGTTGTGCTTCGCGTTCACAAGCGATCATTATTGCTTGGCCAATCTGGCTGATCCGCCGCAAGTTGCGTTTGTCACCAACAATCCTGATCCGTTTTGGTCGATTGTTGAGGCGGGATGCCGCAAGGCGGAGAAAGAGACTGGCGTGCAAGTGGTGTTTCGCAAGCCAGTGTCTGGCGATCCGGCCGCGCAACAGGAAGTGATCGAGAGTTTGGTCAATCGCAACATCAAGGCCATTTCGGTCAGTGTCAGCGATCCGAAGAACCAGACAGCGTACTTGAATGAGGTGGCAGCCAAAGTGCCGTTGTTGGCGGTGGACAATGACGCGCCGAACAGCAACCGGCTTTGCTACATCGGTACCGACAATTATTTAGCGGGTCGCGCGGCTGGCAAGTTGGTCAAAGACGCGCTCCCATCGGGCGGTGCGGTGGCATTGTTTGTGGGCCTGACGG
>JANLTA010000842.1:0-5924 GCA_031362705.1 Gemmataceae bacterium
AGAAACAACGTCGCATCCAGAGTCTTAACATGATCCATCGCTTCGCACAGGGTCTCAATGACGGCATAGCCATAGCCCAGCGCGAAACACTTGCTTTCTTCGTCGGCTACATCGAACGTTGGCAGCGCGGCACGAAGTCGCGTCAGCGTCTCTGTCCAATCGCCTGACGCATACACGGCGATCGCACCGATTTGTCGCACTAACTCAGACCAGTTTTCGGGGACATATGGTGCCGGTGACTCAGGCAGCACATAAAGCGTATTCGCCTGCGGCACGGCATGATCGGCGGCGTCGGCGATGATTGGAAGTTGGTCAGCCTGTCGCAATAAGCACGGGTGCCACACAAGTCGCCATGCCAGTAGCCACGCCGTGGTGTCGCTAGTGCCGAGCATCAGCGCATGATGGCCTGGCATCCGGTACGGCGACAGCATCACGGATCGCAGCGGCATGGCTTTCCTCACTGGCGAATGACGCTATGCTACAACGTGTCAGCCTGCATTGCTCGGAGGCATGGATGCGCACCAAAACACTTTTCAATCGCGCGGCGGCATCGATCGACGACCGGGTGAAAAAAGCTCTGCGCGAAAAGCGATACGCCGAAGCGGTGCAACTCGCGCTGGACCTGCCGGACCGACCGGAATTGCTGTACGAAGCGGTCCAGGGCCGGGTGGCCGCATGGCGTGCCTCAGGGCAAACAGTGTTCGCCGCAGACTTGCTGCGCAGAGTCTCCCAACGATTGTCTGGCAATCCGATACGCGCTCAATGGCTGGCCGGCGAACTTGCGGCTTGTGGTGCCGTGCCCGAGGCCCTGATGCTTGCGCCGGAGCCGGGGGCGGTGCGGGCGGCCGCATGTGATGCCAGCATCAAGCGGGGTGAATCGGGTCGCTCAATCCTGCCGGATGAATTGCAATCGACACATCATGCGGTCATGCGTGCATTCGCAGCTTTCCATGATGGCAAGGATGATGAAGCTCGCGAGTCGTTGAATCAGGTTGGACTCGGTTCGCCGTTTCTTGACTGGAAGCTGCTCATACGTGGGTTAATGGCGTGGCACGCCGGCGATGATGCGAAAGCGCTTGAGAATTGGCAGCGAATGGATATGGAGCGACTGCCCGCGAGATTAGCTGCGCCACTTCGCGCCAGCCTCGATCCGGCATGGCTGCATCAACAGGCACCGGATCAGCAGGCGAAGTTGCGTCGCGGAGTCGATCGGCTTTTGGCCCGGCCAATGACCACGGAACTGCGCGGTCTTCAAAGGACCATCGAAACGGAGTCACCGTCTTGTGCAATTCGCCGCGCCGTCGCAATACTACCGCACTTGCAAGAACAATGCCCCACCGCTGTACCTCGCGTCGTCGAAGCGCTGTCGTTGGCCGTAGTCACTCGCGGGCACGTCACCGACGTGGCGATGATTGCGAAATTGATGCCGCCGCTCCGTGAAGATCCGACCTTTGATGCGCTTCGGGCCTTGGCGGCCGAGCAGGCAGCAGAACACGAAGTATCGCGTCAGAGTTGGCTCGCATACGAAAAAGTGCTGGCAATATACCCGGAGATTTTCGGCGTAGAGACGCCGCGCGCCCGGGCAATGATCTGGTCCCACGTGGCTCATTTGGGCCGGAAGCGGGCGATTCCTCCGGATTTTCGCAACTTAGTACCGAGCCGCTCGAAAAAGCCCGCGGACAAACCGACGGCTAAACAGTGCGAGACTGAAGCACTGAAACTCGCTCCCGATCTCAAGGTCGCGTTGCTGTCGTCGTTATTGACGGCCATCAAAGGCGACAAGATCGACACCATTCTCAAGGCCGGCGAGCGATTTCTGAAGTACCATCGAGATGATATCGCGCTGACAATGCTGATCGATGCTTGCGCACGACATCACAATTACATCGAACAGTTCGCTTATGCAAAGAAGCTGATGGAACGCCAGCCATTGGATTCGCGTATCCGTAATGATGCGGCGCGAGCGGGCAGAATGGCCGCGCGGGCGCGGGTTGCATGTGCTGACCTGATTGGTGCCCGCGCCTTTGCGGAAGAAGCTTGTGCGATCGCCGACCCGTCGGCGCGTGACGAACCGTTACTAGCCTTGCTGGACCGGGCGGCCGGCAACGAGGCTGCCATTGATGAGTTGTTGTCAAAGCCGGACGCGGAGATTCGCGGCATCGTGGCGGCACGCCTGCTGGCCGAAGCCAAGGTATTCCGCTGCGAGAAGGAACTCAAAAAAGCACTCACACCACTTATCAACGATGCGCTCAGCAGCAAGTTGCCGCTGCCAATCGTCTCGAAGTTCGCGATGGCATTCGCGGACATGCATACCGAGAACCTTGAGTATCCCGGGCGCAAGAGCCATAGCGCCAAGGTGGGTCGCAAGCTTGTCGAATGCGTGCGCCGCGGTGAAGGTTCGGCAGACGATTTGGATATTGCTTTCACCGCGGCTAACGACGCCGACATGCTGGCTGCGGTCATCCAGGCCGCCTTTGAAGTCCAGGGACGTTTTCCAAACGATCCGCGATTTCCGTTCCATATCGCCAAGGCGCGGTTTGGTCGCGCGACAAGGACGGATGACTTCTGGCTGCCCAGCGATTTGAATCGCGCCGAGGAATTGTTGCACAGACTTCTTCCAGAGCAGCGGCCCGTAGGTATGGCCCAAGCGATTGCCGAAATGCGCGGCGAAATAGAACCCGGTTTTGACGGTGCCCCTTTTCGTGAACTCTTCCGGCGCTTTGCCGACGACATGCGGGAGGATTTCGACCTATGAGCGACCCATATGCGGTTCTCGGCTTGTCTGTTGACAGTGATGACGCGGCGATTCGGGCACGCTATCTCGAATTGGTTCGGCAGTATCCACCCGAGCGTGATCCATTGCGGTTTGCCGAGGTGCGCACTGCCTATGAACATCTTCAGGATCGTGATGCGCGCTTGCTGAAACGGCTGTCGCAGCCATATCGCCCCGACGCACTTGATGGTTTGGCGGATCAAATGGCTGCCGGGGCCGCACGGCCAAGACTCGGACTTGGCGAACTGTTGAAGGCGTATCGGGCCGGCAATTGATATGACAGATGAACATATCTAGACAATACTGAATGACTTTCGCGGCTGGTTGCGCGAGCACGGCGACGAGCCGATGGAAGCCGACGCTACTCTGAATCTCGTCAATGAGTTCACCGCCTTGCGCCACGAGGTGAAGCTGCTCACCAAGGCGACGCGCGGGCAGAGCGAGCAGATGGCTGCCACACTGGAAACGCTGGCCGAGCGCGAGCCGGAAACAGTTGATGACGACGCTGACAGCGGCGACGAACTACGACCAGTTTTGACTTCGATACTGGACATTACTGACACCCTCGAACGCGCGGTTTCGGCTGTGCAACGGCTCGCTGATGAATCGATGCCGAAGCAATCTTTGATTCAGCGATTGCTGACTGGCCCGCCTTGGACTGACACAAAGGACAAGCTAGCTGCACTGGCCGACGGACTTGAATTGAGTCAACAGCGACTGCTTGCAGCTTTGCGCCGGCTGGATTTTGAGACTGTGGACGCCGTCGGCGAGTCGTTCGATCCGGAAACGATGGATGCCCTTGAAGCGGTTGCCGACGATGAGCAACCGTCAGGCACCGTGTTGGAAGAAGTTCGCGCTGGCTACTGTTGGCGCGGCCGCGTGTTTCGGTACGCTCAAGTGAAAGTCGCCAAATAGAATTGGGAGTTTCAACATGGACGTGATCCTCGGTATCGATCTTGGCACCACCAATAGCGAAGTGGCTGTGCTTCGTGATGGGCAGCCCGTTGTACTTGAAGACGATGGCGATCCCATTCTCCCATCGGTGGTTGGCTTGGGACCGGATGGTAAGTTGCTGGTGGGCCGGGCCGCGCGCAATCAATGGGCATTTTCGCCGGATCGCACCGTCAAATCCGTCAAGCGCCTGATGGGTCAGGATGTGAAGGTCAAGCTCGGCGACCAGGAGTTCTCGCCGCAGGAAGTGTCGGCAATGATCCTGCGATCGCTGCGTGATCGGGCGGCCGCACAGGTCGGCGATGTCACAAAAGCTGTCATCACGGTGCCAGCCTGGTTTAACGATGCACAGCGCCAGGCCACTCGCGCCGCTGGTGAATTGGCCGGTCTTGAAGTGGTCCGCATTCTCAATGAGCCGACGGCCGCCGCGCTGGCCTACGATCCGCAGCGCACGGAACGCCGGCATGTGCTTGTTTACGATCTTGGCGGTGGCACTTTTGATGTGTCCATTGTTCTGGCCGAAGGCGGTGTCGTCGAAGTGCTTTCCAGTCATGGCGACACCCGGCTCGGCGGCGATGATTTCGACGAGCTTTTGTTCAACCTTCTGGCCGATCGATTTGAAAAACTGCACGGCATTAACTTGCGCGGCATGTTGGCTCCACGCGCTCGCTTGCTTCGTGCTGCCGAGGATGCGAAGAAGCAACTCTCGGATCATCCGTTTGCCAAAATCGAAGAGGAGTTTCTCGCCGAGAAGGATGGCGTCGCCCTGCATCTCAACGAAGAAATCAGCCGCTCCGAGTATGAAACGCTGATTCAGCCGCTGTTGAACAAGACGCTCGATTGCGTGCAGCGGGCATTGAATGATGCGAAAGTGGTGGCCCGGCAAATCGATGAAGTCCTGCTCGTTGGCGGTTCGACGCGCACTCCGCTCGTTGGCGCGTTGCTTGAAGAAAAGCTCGGTCAGCCGGCTCGCCGCGAAGTGAATCCCGATCTCATTGTCGCGATGGGTGCGGCTCTGCAAGGCGGTTTGGTTGCGGGTGCCGATGTCGGCGCGGTGCTGGTGGACATCACGCCGCACTCGTTGGGCATTCGCGCGGTCGAACCGATCACGGAGTTCGGCATGCCGTTCATGCATCGCTTTGTTGCCATTGTGCCGCGGAATGCACCATTGCCGGCCAATCGCAGCGAGCAGTTTCATACGATGCAGGATGGACAGGACAAAGTCGAAATCGAAGTGTTCCAAGGCGAAGATCACGACGTCCGGAATAATCTCTCCATCGGCAAGTTCATGATTGAGGGCCTGATCCCCGGCCCCGCGGGCAACCCCGTGGTGGTGCAACTCAACCTCACGCTGGATGGCACGCTCAAGGTGGCGGCCAAGGAAAAAGCCACCGGCCTGAGCAAACAGATCACCATCGACAATGCACTGGCACGGTTCACCCGTGATGAAGGTGTTGCGGCCCGTAGCCGTATTGATCGCATGTGGGGCGACAGTTTCGGCCTGGACGCGCCGGAGGACGATGACACGGTTGATGAGCCGATCCTTGTTGCCGGCCCGCAACCGGGAGCGCGGGAAGGTGTGCAGGCTCGAGCGCTGTTGGAGAAGGCCGAGCGGTTGTTCGATCGCGTGCCGGCCGAGGATAAAGTCGAGTTGGAGAAACTCTCGGTGGCCGTTCGCACGGCGATGCAAGACCGCGATCCACCGAGGTTGGCGACCGCCACGGAAAAACTCTCCGACGCCCTGTTCTATCTGGACGACGCCTGATGCAACGCTGTCCTGTGTGTGCGGCCGAGGGCGTGACCCCGCCGCAATGCCGCCGCTGCAAAGCCGACCTGGAACTGGTCGCGCGGGCCGAGCTGGCGTTGCGCCGGCAAGCGTGCGATGAGCTGCTGAATCGCGACTTCGCCACCGCCAAGCGACTGCACGACGAATTACAACGCGGTTGAATCTCGACCGTTTGACCACACAACGCCGTTGCATTTCATTGGTCCTCCTATCCATGACATCCTGCCGCCCACATCCTTTGATTGCCGATCCGAGCGGCATTACAGCCGCGATAATCACCGACACATCTTCCAGCCGACATGCGCCCTCGCGTCGGTCCATTGCTGGTGATGTCAATGCGCGCAGGGGTCCACACGCACGAAAGGTGATGCGGCGGGCGCTTCGTGTGCGAAGCACTTTTGTTCGCATCCCGAG
>JANLTA010000858.1:0-2378 GCA_031362705.1 Gemmataceae bacterium
AGGGCCGAAGCCCGGGAATGAGTCGAACAACATAGCGGATCCATCCGATTGCGAACACAGTTCATTCTTCTTTGTGCTTTCTTTGTGGTCTTTGTGTCTTTGTGGTTCTCTTAAAGACCAACCACAAAGACACAAATACCACAAAGGTCACACGAAGAAATCAATGCCTGCATCAACTTCGACGTTTGGGCGTATCGTAGGCTTTCACGATGCGTGCCACCAGCGGGTGGCGAACGATGTCTTTCTCGTCCAAGAACACCGACGCGATGCGGTCGATGTTCTTCAAACGCAGCACGGCGTCATCAAGCCCCGAGCGCGTTTTGTCGGGCAAATCGGTCTGTGTCACGTCTCCCGTCACCACAATTTTCGAGTTTTGCCCCAGCCGTGTCAAGAACATCTTCATCTGCGGAATCGTCGTGTTCTGCCCTTCATCAAGAATGATGACGGCATGGTTCAACGTCCGTCCACGCATGTACGCCAGGGGCGCGATTTCGATGACGTCGCCTTCGAGATACCGTTTCACCTGTTCCGGTTCCATCAAGTCATTCAGGGCATCAAATAGCGGTCGCAAATATGGGTTAATCTTCGCCTGCAAGTCGCCGGGCAAATAGCCAAGTTTCTCGCCGGCTTCCACCGCCGGGCGGACCAATACCATGCGCCGGACGTTGCCGGCCCGTAACTCGGTCACGGCATAGGCGACCGCCAAATATGTTTTTCCGGTGCCCGCCGGGCCGACGCACAACACGATGTCGTTATCGCGCAATGCTTGCACATACCGGCCCTGACCATCGGTGCGTGGACGGAAACCCTTGGAGCGTTCACGAATGCCGACGGGCGTCGCGCCTGCGGTGCCGTTGGATTGAACCACGGCCAATGTCGTGCGCACTTCCTCGGGCGGAATCTCGCCATGCGTTTTCAGATGGCCGCGGAGTTGCTGGATCACGCGCTCGGCTTGATCGACCGACTCGGCCGGGCCTTCGACCTGCACGGTGTCGCCACGGGCAACCAGTCGCACGCCGAGGGCATCGCGTATCATACGTAGATGAGCGTCGCGCAAGCCGTAGAGGAGAAGCGCTTCGTCTTTGCTATCCAGTGTGATGGTGCGAGTTTCGTGCGTCAAAGTTCAATAGCCTCCGGGATTCGCATCATTGTAACGGGTTAGCGCGGGATTGAAACCGCCAACCAAAGATAGGCCACCGGGGCGGCAAAGATGATCGCGTCAATCACATCCAACAGGCCGCCGAAGCCAGGGATGAGATTGGCCGCGTCCTTCACGCCGCTATCGCGCTTCATCAGCGATTCGGCGAGGTCGCCCAGCATTCCGGCGAGTCCCACGGTCAATCCGCAAGCGGCGGCACCCGGCCACCCGCCCACGATGATCGGTCGCACCCATTGAATGGTGAGCGCCACGAGCATCGCCATGATCAGGCCACCGACCGCACCTTCCCAAGTCTTGTTGGGACTGAGCACCTTACTCATCTTGTGGCGACCGATGGCTTTGCCCGTGAAGAACGCGCCGATGTCGCAACCCTTGGGCACGAACACGGCCAGGATCATACCGAGTGTGCCGGCTTGCGGGTCGGTCTGAAAGATACGGATATCGGCGAAGAAACCGGGCAAGATGCCGAGGTAAGCGATACCCAAGACGGTCTGCGCAATGCGACTGATGGACTCGCCGGGTTCACGAAACATGCGCATTTCGACGAGAAACGCCAGGATGACGGCAAAGGCAAAGCAGATCATTCCGCGCAATGCCGCACCGGTTGGTCCGAGATTGAAGTGGCCGGCACCCCAATGACCCGACAGAACCGCCCACGTGCCGACGGCGACAACCCAGTAGGGTGGCCGTCGCGAGGGTGCGGTCAAATTCACGAACTCGTAGGTACCACGGAAAATGAGCAATACTGCGAGCAGGCCGAGAAACGGATACGGTGGACCGATGACATGGTCGCCATAAAACACGCCGGCGGCGAAGAGGGTTAACAGGCCGCCGACAATAAGACGAGTCCGCATAAGCTCAGTTTTCCGGCAGACCACCGAAGCGGCGCACGCGTTGGGAGTAATCCTTCATGGCCTGATGCAGGGTCGGCACATCAAAGTCGGGCCAACATTTATCCGTGACCCAGATCTCCGAATACGAGATTTGCCATAGAAGGAAGTTGCTCACCCGCAACTCCCCGGCCGTTCGGATCAACAAGTCCGGATCAGGCATGTTGGCGGTGTAAAGCGAAGCACTGATCATGCCCTCATCAATCGAGTCGGCGGGAAACTTCCTTTTCTCGACGACGCGGGCAATCTTTCGAACCGCATCGACGATTTCACCACGGCCACCGTAATTGATCGCCAGGCACAACGTCAGGCCGGTGTTGCCAGCACTG
>JANLTA010000881.1:0-2602 GCA_031362705.1 Gemmataceae bacterium
GGCGTGTACAACGCCGACCCGGAACAGAATCCCCATGCCGTCCGCTACGACAAGCTCACATACACGCAAGTGATTCGCGACAACCTGCGGGTCATGGACATCACGGCCATGGACATGTGCCGCGAGGGCAAGCTGCCCATCCTCGTGTTCAACTTCAAGCGCGAGGGCAACATCGAACGCGCCATCGCCGGGCAGCCCATTGGGACCTACGTAACGGAATGATGACGCGCAGCGGAGCGCGAAGAGATAACCCAAAGAGATGGAATCATGAACACCGCACAAATCCTCAAGGATACCGAAGAGCGCATGGATAAGGCCGGCGAAGTGCTGCGCAACGAACTGCGTGGATTGCGCACCGGTCGCGCCTCACCAGCTTTGCTCGACGCCATTCGCGTCGAATACTACGGCTCGCCGACGCCGATCAAACAATTGGCCCAAGTATCCGCCCCCGAGCCGCAGCAATTGGTGATCCGGCCATTTGACGTGACGGCTCTCAAGGAAATTGAGAAGGCCATCCGCTCCAGCGATCTTGGTTTGTCGCCGAACAACGATGGCAAGGTGATTCGCTTGCAGATTCCATCGATGTCCGGCGATCAACGCAAGAAGATGTCGTCGCACATTAAGAAGCTGGCCGAGGAAGCCAAGGTGGCATGCCGCAATATTCGGCGGGATGCCAACAAGCACTTCGATGCCGGCGAAAAAGCCAAGACGATGACCGAAGACGAGCGCGACCAGGGCAAGGAGAAGATTCAAACTTTGCTCAAGATCCACGAAGACAAGTTGCAGGACCTGGCCGACAAGAAGACCAAAGAAGTGATGGAAGATTAGCTTGTGTTCGAGTTGGTATTCTTTGTGTTGTCCTTTGTGCTCTCTGTGCCTTTGTGGTGATTCTTGAAGACCAACCACAGAGACGCAAAGAGCACAAAGGAAGCACAAAGAAGACGAATCCAATGAGGGGTCGCTTGTGGAAGACGCTGCCGAGTTCCTTGAGCACGCCAAAACCAAGCTCGGCCTTGGTCAGTATCACCGGCATGTGATGTTGTGCGTTGGCCCGCGCTGTTGCACGCCGGAAGAGGGCGAAGCCGCTTACGAAACGTTGAAGGATCACATCAAGGATCGCGGATTGATGTCGGCGGGGCCGAACGCTTGTTATCGCACCAAAGCCAACTGCCTGCGTGTCTGCGGGCACGGTCCGGTTGGGGTCGTTTACCCTGAGGGCACTTGGTATCATGGCCTGACGGCGGAGCGGATTCCGCTGTTCGTCGATCAGCATTTGGTGCAAGGCAAACCAGTCCGCGATTGGGTCTTCGCCGACAATCCCTTGCCAAACGATATGACGAAATCATCCACCTAACAGTTAAGAGAAGCGCAATGCGAATTTGTATGACCGCTCTGGCACTCCTCATCAGCGTGACGGTCGTCGCGTGCGATGATACGAAGCCCCCCAAAAACGACGTCAAGCTGTCAGCAACGATTGATGACAGTAAGGACAAAGAGAAAGACGCCAAGCCGAAGCTCGGCATCGGCGACCCGGCACCCAAAATGTCGGACGTGAAGTGGCTCAAAGGCGACGCTGTCACTTCCTTCGAGCCGAAGAAAGTGTATGTACTCGAGTTCTGGGCTACCTGGTGTGGGCCATGCATCAGTGCCATGCCGCACTTGTCCGAATTACAGGCTCAGTACAAGTCGCAAGGCTTGGTGGTCGTCGGTGTGACCACGGACGAACCAAAGAACAACTCGGCCGAGAAGGTCAAAGAGTTCCTGACCAAAAAGGGCGGGCGCATGCGTTACACCGTCGCCCTGTGTGAAAACGAAGATACCGACGCGGCTTACATGAAAGCCGCCAAGCAGGATGGCATTCCTTGCTCGTTCGTCATTGATGGCATGGGCAAGATCGCCTACATCGGCCACCCGATGAATCTCGACGATGTGTTGCCGAAAGTCATCAACGGCACATGGAAGGGACAGGCAGATGCCGATGCACTCGACAAACTGATGGAAGAGTTCTTCGCCATCCTTGGCAAAGCGCAGGCCGAGCCGGAAGGCGCATTGAAGGAATTGGCCGACTTCGACAAAGCGAATCCGAGCAAGAAGGACTGGATGCCCGACCAACGATTCCTGATGTTGGTTTCCGCCAAGAAATGGGACGTGGCGAAGCCCATGGCCGATCAATTGATGGCCAAGGCGATTGCAACCCAGGATTCGGGGCCGCTTGGCTTGATCGCGTATGCCTTGGCCAACGAAAAGATGAATCCCGATAAGAAGCACATCGGCATGGCCGTCACCGCCGCCGAGGCTGCGCTGAAGCTCGATGGCGAGACAGACACCCGCTGCCTGCTAAGTCTGGCCGACGCCCACTTCGCCAACGGGTCGAAGGATAAAGCCGTCGAGTTCGGCGAAAAGGCACTTAAATCGACCGAGATCAAGGGCTTCAAGGAGTTCATCGAAAAGAAGCTGAAGACGTACAAGGGCGAAAAGGAAGCGAAGAAAGACGCGAAGCCCAAGGACGACAAGTAGGGTCGAGGGTTGGACCCTGGAAGGGTCGCAGATGTTCCCCGGGTCGCGTTTCGCGCACCCGGGGAACATCGTTGCCGTCGCCCCA
>JANLTA010000897.1:0-9367 GCA_031362705.1 Gemmataceae bacterium
GCCCACCATGATCTACCTCTGCCCTTCCTAGCCGCAAAAAACTGTCGGGCGGTCAGCCTTGAAGGGAGGGGCCAGGGGAGGGATTAATTGAGACCTACGTAGCTACATGAGGCGGCAAGCCTTCAATCCCTCCCCTTCCCCTCCCTTCGAGGGAGGGGCAATTTTAGAGGAAACGGTCGTTGTCGCAGTTTTCAGTTCAATCGCTGTCGCGCTCAGATCGACCCGCCGAAGCGGAGCCGGAACTGGATGAAGTCGCTGGCCGCGACGGCACCGTCGTTGTCGAAATCGAACAACTGGAACGGCGGGGAGGTGCTGCCGAGCGCCAGGCGGAACTGGATGAAGTCGTTGGACGACACTGCGCCATCGCCGGTGAAGTCGCCGAAGTTCCGGAATATCTTTGCCGTATCCAGCGCGGCCGGTGCGGCCGGCTCATCGAAGATGAAATCACCGCCGGCCAGGCCGCCGGTGATCCCCGCCGACAAGACGTGCAGGGCATAGCGACCATCGGCTAGCGAAGTCGAATTGACTGACCCCCCAATGAAGGTCAATGTCACGACCGTGCCTGGTCCGGTGTTATTGACATTGGCCGACAAGGTCACGGAGCCGCCGCCAACCTTGTTGAGCGTGAATGCCGCCTCAGGCGTGCCCGTAAACGTCACGATGGAGCTGAAAGTGATGGCCACGTCCGAGACATAGGAACGTTGAGCCTTATCCACCGGCGTGAGAAGCTTCGAGTTGATGCCGACGCCAGTCACCGTGGCGGCCACGGCCTGAATCTCAAACGCGCCGATGTCGGCCGCACCGCCGGTCACACGAACAAAGCCGACGCCGCGCTGATCCGTGGCTAACAACCCTACGTTGGAGCCGGCATTGATTGCCGGGCTGCCCGCTTTCAGTGCCATCGTTTGCGTCGGCCCACCATTGCTGGCCAAAACGTCTAGCAACGGGTCCAGCGGCGAAACCTTGGTGCCGGTGAGGTTTCCGGCACCGGTCAAGGTGAAGCCTGTGTCGGCCACACCGATCAAGCTCTTATTGGCGACAACCAGATTCTGCGTCGAAATGTCCGGATTGTTGCCCGTGTTTCCGGCAACGATGGTACTGTCGAAGTTAATCTGAGCAAAGTTCGAGACCGCGCCGACCACGCTGAGCCGCCAGGCGACGCCACCACCGGAGTTGCCCTGTGCGGCGGAACCACCGGGAGCTGCATTCTTGCTGATGGTGGAATTCTGAATGAATGCAGTTCCCTGAAACGATGACGTAAACATGATCGCCCCACCATGATTCGCTGCCGTGTTGCCAGTAAAGGTGCTGTTACGGACGATGAAGCCTGCACCGTTGACGCGGTTGCCAAACCCAATGCCGCCGCCGCCGTTGGTTCCGTTGGCGATATTGCCCGTGAAAGTCGTCCCGGTGACCAGCAGGCTACCGCCATAGTTGTGGTAGATTCCGGCACCGGATCCAGTTGACGTGTTTCCGGATATCGTGCTGTTCTGGACGATGACGTTCGATGCATTCCGGTTGACAAAGATGCCGGCACCGCCAGCCGAGGAAGAGTTGTTGCTGATTGTGCTGTTGAGAACCGTCAGATTGCCGCCTTCAGTGACGTTGATGCCGCCACCGAGTGAATTCCCCGTGATCACGCTGTTGGAAATGGTAACAAGCTCATCCTGAATGAGCATGCCCGCACCGGTGGCAATGTTGCCACCCGATATGGTCAGATTGTCGAACGTCACCGGAAACTGCCCCTGACCATTAACGCTGAATACCCGCAGTGAGCCAGAGGTGCGTTGAACTTTCGTCGAAGCGCTGCTGATTCCCTGAATCACCAGGCCATCATTGATCAGCATTTCCGCACCGGTGATCGTCACGGTATTGGTAACGCCGGGGAATACGGCCGGATCAAACGTGATGGTGTCCACGCCCAACGAGGCATTCGCGTCCAGAATGGCCTGCCGCAGGCTATCCACTCCAGCGTCGTTGCCGTTCTTGACCATGATGGATTTGCCAATGGCCGAACGGAAATTGCCGAAATCGAGGTCGGCAACCGTAATCGCGTTGGCTGCCGTATCGGTGACTTGGCCAGCCTTGAGTGTGACCGTGTAGACGCCGTTGGTTCCGTTGGCGAATATACCATTGGGTGCCGCGAAAGTGTAGGTCGCGGTGATTTTGCTACCCGAACCCGAGGTGACGACACCTGTTGGCGATACCGGTGTGACGCCAAAGAAGCCACCTTTCACGGTGACGTCATTGACATCAATCGTTGTGCCATCGACGCCGGACTTGTCAGTGTAATCGACGACAACAGTAAACGTTGTTGCCCCGCCGACCGTAACCTCGGCGGGCAGTGTGACGGCCGCGGTCGGCAAATCAGCGGCCGTTTGAACTTCAAATGCTCCAATATCGGTGCGAGTTCCCACACTGCGCGTAAAACCTGTACCGCGCTGGTCATTGGCTGATGCAGTTGGATTCGAACCGTTGTCAATCGCCGCACTCAAAGGCCCGAGTGCAATCGTCTGCGTCAATCCGCCATTGCTGGCCAGCAATTGCAAATTCAAGTTGGCACCAATGAGATTGTTGCCGCGATTAAAGAATGTTCCGGCAGCTGGGCCTGTTAAGGTACCAATGGCGCTGAACTTTGCGCCAATAATAGCGCCGGTATTCGAGCTCAAATCGCTGGCGACTGCCAGGCCAAGATCGTTGTTACCGGAAACGATCGTGCTTTCCAACTCGATGATCACATTGACTGCCTGCGAGCCAATGCCGCCGCCACCCGCGCCCGCAACGCCGAAGGCATTGGCGTCATTGCCGGTAATCGTGCTGTTTTGGATGGTCAACACGCCACCACCCTGTCCGGCCATGATCGCGCCGCCCCGACCGCCCGACTTATTCCCGGTAAACGTGCTATTCCGAATGGTCCAGCCGAACTGGCCGATTGTTCCATTGAGTACAAGCGCACCGCCAAACGAGCTACTCGTTCCTCCCAGGTTACCGGCCAGATTACCTGAAAAAGTTGAATTCGTGAGTAGAAGGTCGCCATTCAGCACGCCGATAGCGCCGCCGGACGTAATGTTGGATTCATTGTTTGTAAACGTGCAGCCATCGACGATGAGATTGACCGTCGTCGTTGTTCGCACTGCGCCGCCCGCCACTCCGGATGAATCAGCGGCAGTGCTCTTGTTGCCGGTAAAGGTGCAACGGATCAGCGTCAGCGAACCGCCCGAACCATTGATGGCGATGGCACCGCCGCCGTTGTTGGTCTGATTGTTGTCAAATGCGCAATCGGTGAAAGTGACGAATTCGTCTTGAATATAGACCGCACCACCTCGCGTTGAGTTTTCGGGAGCAACGGATTCGGTGTTGGTCGCGCCTTGAATCTTCATGCCTGAAATATTCACGGTCAGGTGCGATCCGGTCACTCCGTTGGTGATACGGAAGGCGCGTTTGTTGTTATTCAATGAGGCATCGATGATCACCTTGCCTGTTCCCAATCCGGTGATCGTCGTGGAATCGGTGATGTCCATTCTGCCCAGCGTCAAGCCGATCGTTGACGATCCGGTGAACACCGTCGGATCAAAAGTGATGACATCCAATCCAGCTACCGTATTGGCAGCGATAATGGCCTCACGAAGGCTCAATATCCCGTCCGTGCCGTTGATCTGATCAAGGGGATCGTTGACGACCAGCGACAGCGGAGTGTTGACCCGGAAGCTTCCGAGCGTGCCGCCGCCGACAAACGTGCCGCCGGTGTCTGATACCTGGCCGCTCTTGATTGAGATTGTGTAGATGCCATTGTCCGCGCCGTTCCATGTCCCGCCCGGTGGCGTGAATGTATACGTTGCGGTTCGTGGCGTGCCATCGCCGCCTGGCGGAGCGACTTTGACGGTGGCCCCAACAGAGAACAAGCCCGGACCCGTCACCACAATATCGTTCGCATCGACCGTTGACACCATGATGGCAGTGTTATCCACGTACGTCACGGTGAAATCATAAGAAGCGCCGCCGACGGTCGTGACGTCGGCAAACGGTCCGGCGATGCTGACGGGGTTCAAACTGTTGGAATCGACTGCGCCGATGTCTGCGGTGCCGCCGTCGGTCCGCGAGAAACCGGCACCGCGCTGATCCAACAGCAACAAGCCTGGGTTCGTCCCGGCATTGATCAAGACGCTGCCGGCACCGGGAAGGTGCGTTTGCGTCGCGCCGCCGTTGCTCGCCAACGTGCCGAGGGTCAGCGTCGCACCAATCAAGTTGCCGCCGAGATCGTTGAACACCCCGGCCGCCCCGGTCTTACTGCCGATGGCGCTGTTCTTAGCTGTCACAGCGCCACTCTGAGAAAAGTCGGGAAGGCTGCCAAAGTTGCCGGCGACGATGCTGCTTTCAAGATTAATATCCGTGAAGAGTACGCCCGTGATAGCGATGCCGCCGCCGCTGGTTGAACCCGGGCTGGCGGACGGGGCCAGGGAACGATTGCTGGTGATTGTCGAGTTCTGAATCTTAAACGAGTTGTAAACGGAGCCGGAAGAGCGGAAGAGGATGCCGCCGCCATTGAAGTTCGCAAGATTGTTGGAGATCGTGGTGTTCGTAATCAAGATGTCATTGAATGAGCCGACAAAGTAGACGCCGCCGCCGCCGGAGTAGGTTTGCGTCGCGCCACTTGAGGTGTTGCCGGAAATCGTACTGCTGTCGATGGTGACCTTGCCGTTAACGAAATAGACCCCGGCCCCGCTGAAGAAGGAACTGTTGCCGCTCACGGTGGAGTTCCGGATCAAAACGACCGGGCCGTTGAGGCCGAAGACGCCGCCGGCGTCACCAAATGTCCCAGTTGTCGAATTGTTGCTGATGATCGAATCGATGATGGTCAGCGTGTTGCCGCCAGCTAAAGCCACGCCGGCACCATCGTTTTCCGATGTATTGCCGGTGATGATCACGTCAGTGAGCGAAACGGCGTCATCATCGCTGAGGATGGCGCCGCCGCGATCAGCCGCCAATGCACCAGTCCGCTTGGCATTGGTCAGGGTCATACCCGACAGGGTCAACGATGCAATGCCAGCGCTTTGCGTGTGGAAAATGCGGCCAGCGGCACCGCCGTTGACGGTCAGAACCTTGGAACCGAGGCCGACAATCGTGACCGCGTCGGTGATGAGCAACTCGCCGCCGAGAAGGATTGTCTTGCCGGTTAACGAACCGTTGAAAGTGATCTTATCGTTGGTGTCGGGCGACGCGTTGGCGTCTAAGATGGCCTGGGCAAGCGTTCCCGGACCAGAGCCTAAGTCCGACGTGACGATGAAAGTCTGAGTGATCGCCGACAGGAACTGACCCAGGTTGCCATCGAGTACCGCATTGGCGGACGTGTCAGTGACTTCGCCGGCATTGAGCGTCACGGTAAATACACCGTTATCCGATGGATCCCATGCCGCAGTACCGACGTTGTCCGGTGCGTTGAACAAATAGGTCGCCGTCACAGTGGTACCGGAACCGAGTGTCGAAACACTGATCGGTGAAGGACTGGAAACACCGCTGCCGCTGAGCGATACGTCGCCGACGCCGATTGATGCCACATCGACAGCGACGTCGTCGGTGTACACCACGCTGACTGAGTAGGTGCTGCCACCTGCCGTTGTTTGTGTCGGTAACTTGGCAAACGCGGTCGGCGCACCGGTGCCATCGGCTGATTCCGTGGAGCCGATGTCCGCAGCCGAGCCGACCACACGTGGGAAGCCTGCCCCGCGCTGGTCGTTGGCGAGGGCAGCGGGATTGGAACCAACATTGCGGAGCGGGCTGCCGGTGCCTGGCAAATGGGTCAGCGTCGGCCCACCGTTGGTTGCGAGCGCGACGAGGTTCAGTGCGGCACCGACGGCAAGGTTGCCGCCCAGATCGTTCATGGCGTAACTGCCGAAGCTGCCGATGGCGCTTTTCCCAATATTGACAGGCAAATTGCTGTTCAAATCGTTCGAACTTGCCGCAAAATTGCCGGCGACGACTGAGCTTTGCAATGTCAGCGTGTGCCGGCCGGCAAACGCCAGAATGCCACCACCATTGGCGACGGCGGTGTTGTTGGTAATCGTGCAGTTCTGAATGTTGATGTTGCCGAAGGCGACAGCGATGCGAATACCGCCGCCGTCAGTCGTGGCGGAGTTTCCCGAGACTGTGCTATTGCGCAGGTTAAAACCAGTGCCAATCGCGGTACCCGAAATACTAATGCCGCCGGCACTAGCGGTGATGGACTTGTTATTAGAGATCGTGGAATCAGTAATGGTGGTTTGAACAAAGCCACCGACGGCGATGCCGCCGCCATTGCGCACAGTCGAGTTGTTATCCACCGAGGTCGCGGACATGTTGAAAAACGTCATGAGATTGACAGACCCAGCCACTGCGATCCCGGCACCATCGGCCGTCGCGCCGCCATTTATATTGCCCGACACGGTACACCCGGACAGGGTCAGGGTGGAATTACCCACGGCGCCTACGAAGTAGCCGCCGGCGCCGGCGAAGAGAAGCGCGTTGGCGATATTATTTGTGATCATCGTGTTGGTGAAAGTGGCGTTCACCGCCCCGACGGAATAGAAACCGCCACCCTGGCCTACGGCGTTACAGCCTGTAATGGTGCTGTTTTGCACGCTCAACGTCCCGGCTGCTTCGACGTTGACGCCCGCACCGTCGCCGAGAGCCAACGTCGCCTTATTGTTCGAAATCGTCGTATTAATAACTGTCAGTGAACCGCCTGCCGCATTCTGTGAGACGCCGCCACCTTCATCGGCCTGATTGCTGTCGATCACACAGCTATCGATGGTCACATTCTCATCGTGGTTGTAGATGCCGCCGCCGTCGGCACCGCCGGTGAGGGTCGATGTGGCTTTGCCATTCTGAATCGTCATGTTCTTAAAAGTCACGACGATCTGTGAACCCGTCTTTTCAACATGGAAGACACGATTGATCGTGGCACCGTCGATGGTGACATTGCCCGCACTCGTGCCGACGATCGCGACGGAATCGGAAACCAATTGCTCGGCCGTGTTGCTGATAATCTGCGGCGAGGAGAAGAGTACGGAAAATTGAATCGTGTCGACGCCATAGGCTCCCACACCAATCACGTCGGCATTGATGTTCGCGTCACCGTTCGCTGACTGCAACGCCTCGCGGAGCGTTACCAGGCCATCGACGGCTACCGTGTCGCCGATATCAGTGACGGTGATGACGGCCGGGGCAAGGCGATCTTCCAGGTTGCTGACCCAAAGGCGGCGGCTTAGGCGCGGCAGCCGGCTGCTGATGGTCTTGCGGTTTTTGGTTGTGCGATTGGAAAGCGAACGGGAAAACCAACGGACCATGGTGGAGCATCCTTAGAGGTTGTTCGGCGAAGATGTATGTTCAGAGGCGACGCGAGTTACACTGAGTTTACGTATCGTATCGTTGCCGCACTGCCGACGCAAGGATAAACGGGACTTCTTTTCCGGTTTTAGCGGTGATAACAGGCGGGTGAATCCGACGGCGGCCCGCGTATCCGGTTCGGCCGTTACTTTGCTCAGGCGCGGGCAGGGGCTTGCCGCTGGCGTTCCGTCCGGCATAAGGTACGATGGTGGCGGTACTTCTTGCGCACGCCACCTCGCCCGGCTTGCGCCGACCGTGATGCCGTCGGGGGAGACGGAACCTATGCCTCTGGCGTTGAATATCGGCAAGTGCACCTTGCTCGGCAACTATCGGGAAAACAACGAGGACTCCATCGAGTCCAAACAGTTTCCCGATATGACCGTCTGCATTGTCGCTGATGGTATGGGTGGCCAGGCGGCCGGCGAAATCGCCAGCAAGAAGGCCATCGAAATCGTCCCCAAGGAACTGCGCAAAGGCCTCACGCCGGTCGCCTCTTCGGAAGACGCCAAGACGGTCATTCGCAAGTCCATCGTGCAAGCCAACGATGAAATCATCTCCATGGGCGCGCTGGATAAAGACCTCAAGAACATGGGCACCACCATCGTCACAGCCTTGTGGCGAAAGGGTAGCGAGTTGCTCATTGCCGGCGTCGGCGACAGCCGGGTGTACATGATTCGTGCCGGCGCGATCACCCAACTTACCGTGGATCACTCGCTCGCTGAAGCGCTTGTTCAGGCGGGCACCATTTCCCGTGAAGAAGCACGCGAACACAAGTTCAAAAACGTGTTGTGGAAATATCTCGGCAGCCGGGAAGTCGGCGAAGGGCCGGATGTTCATGCGGAAACTATCCAGGCCGGTGATCGCTTCATCATGTGCAGCGATGGTCTGTCGGGCGTTTGCACCGATCAGCAATTGCTCGAGTTCTGCCAAGCCAATCCGGATAGCCAGGCCTGTGCCGATGGCCTCGGCCAATTCGCGCTCGACAACGGCTCCCGCGACAACGTCTCGACCATCGTCATCGACGTGATCGACGCCAAGTAAACTCTCCCAATTGGACTTCGCGGCATTGTTGCCAGCGGAGGCCGAAGCGCAGCGAGGCGGACAATTTTTTTGCCTCGCTACGCTTCGGCCTCCGCTCACCTTGCTAAATGAAGTATTGGGTTGTTGGTTTGATGACCAACTCGGACACGTGCGCGCGTGCCGGAAGGCCGGCCGCGAATAGCACCGCGGCGGCCACGTCTTCGGGCTGAAGTAGCTTCGCTACCTGTTCCGGCGTCGGCGGCACCGGCCGTTGCCGCATCAAGGGAGTGTCAACTTCGCCGGGATAGATGTTGGTTACTCGAATGCCGCTCTCGCGCTCTTCCGCTCCCAGGCAGGTACCTAACGCCGACATGCCGAACTTCGCGGCCGAATAGCCAGCACCCGACACCGGCCACGCACGTCGCCCGGCAATGCTGTTGATGTTGCAGATGAACCCAGCCTTCCTTTCCAGCATCTGTGGAAACACACAGTGAATGCAATTGAAGGCACCATGCAAGTTCGTATCGACGAGATGGTGCCAGCTCTCCGGTGTGAGTTCGCGGAAAGCCCGAGCCTTAATGTTTGTCCCCGCGTTGTTGACCAGGATGTCGATGCCGCCGAATGCCGTTGTGACAGCTTCCACGAAGTTGCGCACTTGCGCTATGTCGGTCACGTCGGCGGCGTGCGCCGCCATGTGACCCGCCTTCGCTGCTCGCAGCTTAGCGGCATCCCGGCCTACAATTGCCACCCTCGCACCTTGCGCAGCAAACGCCTGCGCAATCGCCAAGCCGATGCCGCTGCCGCCGCCGGTGACCAGCACGCGGGTTCCTTCGAATTGCATGTCAGCGCTCCATATTCATATGTTGACAATTGCTCACCGGTTCGCACGCGGTGGGCGCAGGAGCATCCTATGAACGCCGAACTGCGTCGCCGTGTTGATGACATTTCCGCCCGATTGACCGTGCTCCGGGACTCTCTTTGACAT
>JANLTA010000922.1:0-4682 GCA_031362705.1 Gemmataceae bacterium
CAGACACCATTTCCTTTTCCACATCAACGTTTGCGACGCCACAGACGATTGCGCTTTCATTGGGTCAGGTCGTCATTTCCGATGCGCTAGTGATCAATGGCCCGACCGCGAAACTGACCCTTGATGGGAGCGGCAAGGGCCGCATATTCTACGTCGATGTTCCGAGCAAGACAGGACAACCAATGTACTTTTCCAACCTAACATTCACCGGCGCGACCAGCGGTGCTGTGGACGGTGTCAATGAAGCCCTCACGTTTACGAATTGCCAATTCATCGGCAACCAAACGCCGTATTCCGGCGGTGCGGTTTCGATCGCCGGTTTTCCGACAAGCGGTTCTTCACTGACCATGGTCGACTGCTCGTTAATCGGCAATTCGGCGGCGACGGGCGGCGCGGTCAATTGCACTGGCAATGTATCGTTGACCAGGTGTGCGTTTATGGGCAATTCCGCCGGCAATTCGGGCGGCGCCATTTACATCAACAACTCAGCCAGCGTGGTGATGATTGCCAACTGCACAATCGGCAACAATCAAGCGATCACGCCGACAGCGATATACGGTAATGCGAGCAGTGCCGGCGGCGGGGTGTGGGTGTCGTGCAAGACCGCAACGATTCAGAATTCGACGATCGCGGGCAATTCCTCAGTGCGTGGCGGCGGAATCTATTGGTCTGCTGGCACGCTGACGGTTTCCAACTCGACTATTGCCTTTAACTCGGCGACCACTGGTGGCGGCATGTTCTTGGCCTATGGCGCCACGTCGCTTGAAAGTTGCATTGTCGCAAAAAACATCGCATCGGTCGTTGACAACAATGTCGGTGGACGACTGGCAGCGAACTACTGCCTGTTCGGCGATATTCCTCATGCCATCGTCAGCGGCACGGGAAATTTGATTGATGCGGATCCCAAACTTGTCGTTTTGGGCGACAACGGAGGCCCCACGCTCACCTTGGCGTTGGCAGCCAACAGCCCCGCAATTGACAAGGGCAGCAATTCTGTCGGACTCACGACAGATCAGCGTGGTACGGGGTTCCCAAGAATTGTCGGTGTTGCCCCCGACATTGGCGCTGTTGAAGGTATGTCAACTCGACCAACCGCAATGCCCGTCACCCTGATGTCTCCGGTGGCCGGGTCGTCGATGCAAACTGTGGCAATCGAGTATAGCGACGATTCGGCGATTGATGTCGGCTCTTTGAATACTGGCGACATCATGGTCACTGGTCCCAGCGGATTTGTCGTGGCACCCACTTTGACAACCGTGAGTCCCACCATCGGCGGTAAACTCGTGACGGCGACCTATACGTTTGTTCCACCGGGTGGCACTTGGGATCCGGCGGATTCCGGCAAGTATTCCGTCACGATCAATGCCGGCGAGGTATTCGATTTCGGCTCTCCGGTACCACAATTCGTCGCCAGTGCGACCATTGCGGTCATTGATGTCGCACTTCCGGTCAATTACGTCGTCGACCTCGCCTTCGATGAGGACGACGGCAACTATTCAACCGGCGATCTGAGCTTGCGTGAAGCGATCAACTTGGCCAATCTCAATTTAGTCGCAAATGTAATCACCTTTGACCCGGTCGTGTTTGCCGCGCCGACAACCTTGGCGCTTTCGCTGGGAGAAATGAAAGTTCAAGCGCCGATGACCGTCTTGGGGCCATCCGCCAGGCTGACGCTGGATGCTCAGGACAAGAGCCGCTTCTTCGATGTCAATGTGCCGAGTAAGTCGCAACAGCCCGTGCGATTTGATCGGTTGACAATGACTCGTGGCAATAGCTTCCAGGGCGGCGTAATCCGGGGCAATGATGAGAACTTAATACTCACCAATTGCGTTTTCCAGTCGAATTCGGCGGGATGGGGAGGTGTCGTCCTCCTTCAGTACTCCGTTGCGTCTCTCACCGTTTCGGATTGCGAATTCTACGGCAATACTGCTACAGCCTACGGTGGCATTATCGCAATCTACCAAAGCGCGGCGGTAAGAATTCATCGGACGATTGCTTCAGGGAACAGTGCAGGAACACTCGGAGGTGTGATCGACTGTGATGGGGCTTATGGTAGCCTAACGATCACGGATTCGTTGATGAACGGCAACAGCGTCTTCAACGCGGGAGCGCGAGGCGGGGCAATTAACGCCTGGCAAACGTCATTGTTCATCAGCAACTGCACGATTTCGGGAAACAGTTCCAAATCAGTTGGCGGCGGTATCACCGTCGTAGAATCGCCGACCTGCACAATTGCCAATTCGACGATCGTCGCGAACTCCGCGGCACAGGGCGGCGGGCTCGATGCTAACTTCGCTCAAGCCTTTCTGCACAGCACCATCGTGGCGGACAACATCGCCACGAGCTATCCCGACATCTATCCATCTGTGTTTGCCGAAAACAGTTTAGTTGAGAATCCAGGCGGTCTATTGGTGACTGGCGCCAACAACATTGTCAACGTCGACCCCATGCTCGCCCCCCTTGCCAACAACGGCGGCCCAACTCAGACCCATCGTCTGCTGCCCGGCAGCCCTGCCATCAGCGCCGGCTCCAATCCCGCCGGTCTCATCACCGACCAGCGTGGCCCCGGCTTCAAGCGATCCGTTGGCCAGTCGGACATCGGCGCTTACGAAGTCCAAGCCGCGCCGATGGCGCTGGCGATCCAAATCAACGATGGCTCACCACAACGATCTCGCATCACTTCGCTGACAGTCGCATTCGATAGCCCGGTCAACTTGCCCGTCAACCCGGCGACGGCGTTTGAGTTAAAGCGACAATCAGACAATGCCATCGTCACAACTTCAGCGAGCCTGGCTGGCAATGCGGTGACGCTGACATTCACCGGCGGACCTGTGGAGTTCGGAACTTTGGCTGATGGACGGTACACATTGACGGCGTTCGCCTCTCTCATCGGCAACGCCGACGCGCAACTTGACGGCGACGGCAACGGAGTTGGCGGCGATAACTATGTGCTCGGCGGCACTCCCTCCAATGGCCTTTTCCGTCTATTCGGCGACACCGACGGCGATGGTGCTGTCGCCGCCAGTGACTTCATCCAGTTCCGCTTAGCACTGGGCGGCAACAGTGTCATCTTTGACTTCGACAACGACGGCGCGGTCGCTGCCGGCGATTTCATCCAATTTCGCGTGCGCTTCGGCGGGTCGATTTAACAAACACAGGCGACGCAGACATTGGCCTTTTCGTCCGGCAGAGTTGCGTCTCGCTCGTCTGGCCTAAATCGGCTCCTGTAACGCAAAGCCGCGAATCTTACCGTCGCCTTCCGTTACGTCACCCGTTAATGTGACAATATGCCTGATATTCTCCTCAGCACGCTAAACACTCGCTACGCCCATAGTGCATTTGGTCTGCGTTATCTTTTCGCCAATCTGGGTGATCTCCAGCCGCGCGCCGAAATTGTCGAGTTCGACATCTCGCAGCGGCCAATCGACATTGCTGAAAAGATTCTCGCTCGACGACCACGAATTCTCGGCCTCGGCGTTTACATCTGGAATGTCGTACCCACAACCGAACTTGTCGCACTGCTAAAGCGGCTCGCGCCGCAGATGATCATTGTGCTGGGCGGACCGGAGGTCAGTCACGAATACGACGAGCAGGAAATTGTCCGCCTTGCCGACTTCACGGTTACCGGCGAAGCCGATCTTGAATTTCACCAACTCTGCACGCGATTACTTGCGGGCCGGCGACCACTCGACAAGATTCTGTCGGCGAACGCACCGGAGTTCCGCGACTTGCTGCTGCCCTACGAGTTCTACGGCGATAAAGATGTAGCACATCGCGTCATCTATGTCGAAGCCTCACGCGGCTGCCCCTTTAGCTGTGAGTTTTGTCTATCGTCGCTGGAGGTGCCGGTTCGTCAGGTACCGCTGGAACCATTTCTCGACTCGATGGCCTCGCTGCTCGACCGCGGCGTGCGCCAATTCAAATTCGTGGATCGCACGTTCAATCTCAACATTCAAACCAGCCGTGCGATTCTGCAGTTCTTCCTTGAGCGTATGCGCGACAATCTGTTCGTTCACTTTGAGATGATCCCCGACCGTCTGCCCGATTCGCTGCGCACGCCGATCGCTCAATTCCCGGCCGGGAGCCTGCAATTCGAAGTCGGCATCCAGTCATTCGATCCCGAGGTGCAGAAGCTCATCAGCCGTAAGCAAGACAATGAGCGCACCGAGGAGAATCTCCGTTGGCTGCGCAATGATACCCAGGTGCATGTGCACGCCGACCTGATCGTGGGCCTGCCAGGCGAGACCATCGAGAGCTTCGCCGCGGGCTTCGACCGACTCCACGACCTGCGACCGCAAGAGATTCAGGTCGGCCTGCTCAAGCGCCTTCGCGGCACACCAATCGTCCGCCACGATGCGGAATGGAAAATGGTTTACAGCCCACAGCCGCCGTATGAGATCATGTCCACGAAGTTGATTGACTTTGCCACCATGTGCCGGCTGCGCCGCTTCGCCCGCTTCTGGGATCTCGTCGCCAACTCGGGCCGTTTTGTGCATTCACTGCCCGTGCTCTTGGACGTCCCATCGCCGTTCGCCGCTTTCATGTCGCTGACCGACTGGCTCTGGGAAACGACCCGGCAAACACACGCTTTCGCACTCGTCCGCCTTTTTGAGTTGCTCCACCGCTACGTGCAAACCCATCGCGTCGTTGATGCTGATCGTTTTGCGAACGCTCTCCTGCAG
>JANLTA010001022.1:0-5653 GCA_031362705.1 Gemmataceae bacterium
GAAAGTCCGTAGCGCTGGTGGGTCTCGCGGACTCGACCCACCCGACATTACAGATCATCGCCGTAGGGTGAGTCGGGTCTGCGAGACCCACCGGAACGGGCCATGTACCTTTCCCCGAGATAGCGTCTCCAGATTCTCATAAGCCGCCGCAACGAAGCCGACAATGAGCGTCTTGCCCACAAGGATCGTCGGCGCTTTGAGATTGCCGGTGGGGCCAAGGATCATCGCGGCCAGAGTGGCGTCATCTGGCGGGTCATGCTTCAGGTCGGCTTCGCCGCGCATGGTAATGACGTAGTCGCCTTTGGAGCGGACCAGGGCAACGGCATCGGCCTTAAGAAAACGTACTTTGGTCGCATCGATGGTTTCGGCAATTTCGACATCGGGCTGCTCAAGAAACTCCTGAGACCTCACGCAGCCATTTCAGCCGCGACGGCGATACAGCCATTTGATTTTGATGGACATGATTGAATCACCGCAACTGTCCGACGACCAGACAACAATTATGCCCGCCGAAGCCAAAGCTGTTGCTGACGGCGACGCGCACCCGTGTTTCGCGGGCATGATTTGGCACGTAGTCCAAGTCGCAGGCCGGGTCCGGGGTTTCGTAATTTATGGTGGGATGGACAACGCCGTGTTTCAGCGTCATGCAACATGCGATCACGGCGGCACCGCCGCTCGCCCCGAGCAAATGCCCGATCATGCTCTTGGTACTGGAGACCATCAGCTTCTTGGCGTGGTCGCCGAAGGCTCTCTTGATGGCGATGGTTTCAATGGCATCGCCCATTTCGGTGCTGGTGCCGTGGGCATTCACGTATTGCACGTCGGTGGTGTTCAACTCGGCGTCCTTCAACGCGAATTCCATCGCCTTTTGTGCGCCCAAGCCTTCGGGATGTGGTGCGGTGATGTGGTAAGCATCAGCAGTGCTGCCCGCTCCGAGTAATTCGGCATAGATCTTTGCACCGCGGCTCTTCGCGTGTTCGAGTTCTTCGAGCACGACCACGCCTGCTCCTTCGCCCATCACAAAGCCATCGCGGTCCTTATCAAACGGTCGGCTGGCTTTTTCGGGGGCATCGTTGCGTGTGGAAAGCGCCTTGGCCGAGGCAAAACCGCCGAGACCCATGGGCGCGATGCCAGCTTCCGCGCCGCCGGTGAGCATGATGTCGGCATAGCCAAACTGGATGGCCCGCATGGCGTCGGCAGCAGCATTGGCCGCGGAGGCACAAGCCGTGGCCACGGCAGAGTTCTGGCCCATCAAGCCAAAGCGAATCGACACGAGGCCGGAAGCGGCATTCGCGATCATCTTCGGGATGACGAACGGGCTAAGCCGGCCCGGCCCTTTGGTCATGTAAGTCGTGTGGCCTTCTTCGAACTCATTGAGGCCGCCGATGCCCGAGCCGATGATTACGCCGCAGCGGAATGGGTCGTACTTGGGCAGATCGAGCCCCGAGTCGGCCACGGCTTCGACGGCGGCGACAACGGCGAATTGCGCGAAGCGATCCATGCGGCGAACGTCTTTCGCCGACATGACTTTTTCCGGCTCGTAGTTCTTGATCTCACCGGCAAAGTGGACTTTGTAGTCGGTGGTGTCGAACTGCGTAACGGGAGCGATGCCGCTCCGACCGGCAAGCAGGGCTTGCCAATACGTGCGAACATCGTTGCCGATCGGGGTGATGGCCCCGAGGCCGGTGATGACCACCCGGCGTCGGCTCATTTCTTCTTGATCTCCCCCTCGATGTAGTCGATAGCTTCGCCTACGGTTTTGATCTTCTCGGCCTGGTCGTCCGGGATATTGATCTCGAACTCCTCCTCCAGCTCCATGACGAGCTCGACGATGTCGAGTGAGTCGGCACCAATATCCTCGATGAAGCGGGTTTCCCGCTTGACCTGGTCTTTGTTGACGCCGAGGTTCTCGCAGACGATCTCGACGACGCGTTCTTCAACAGAGGGCACAGTATTACCTCCTGGTAGTCGGCCCGGAATATGGGCAGAATGTATCGCCTTCGGTAGACTTCGGAAAGGTCAAAGACTGCCAAAGCAACTTTATACGGAAACATTCGTACACGGCATCTTACGATCTATGCGCTTCAACAGCCCTGCCAAAACCTTGCCAGGGCCCAATTCATAGAACTGGCTGACGCCGGCGGCGATCAAACCACGCAGCGATTCTTCCATCCGCACCGGCGACAAAACCTGCCGCACGAGCAAGTCTTTGATCTCGCTCGGATCAGTGTGCGGTTGTGCATCGACATTGGACCACACCGGGATGCGGGCGGGTTTTAGTGTGACGTTGGCTAGTGCGTCCGCCAGGAGCTTGTCCGCCGGTTTCATCAACTCGGTGTGAAACGCCCCGGCAACCGCGAGCCGCACGGTGCGGTAACCTTTTTCAGTCGCAATCGCCTCAGCCTTTTCGAGGCCGGCAATCGTGCCGGATATGACCGTATTCCCTGGGCAAAGCAGATTGGCAACCTGCACGACGGACTTCGATTGTTCGCGCGCTGCCGCACAAACTTCTTCGACGGCCGCCGCGTCCGGCCCGACGACGCTGCACATGGCGCTCGGTGTGGCCAACGCTGCAGCCTGCATCGCTTTGCCGCGCACTTGGACGACCTTGAGACCATCTGCGAAATCGAGAGCGCCGGCAAACGTGAGTGCCGTGTACTCGCCGAGGCTCAAGCCTGCGGTGGCGATGCAATCATCAAGGGCATTTGGTTGATCAGCTTTGATCGCTTCCAGTGCCGCGAGGCCCGCGACATAAAGTGCAGGTTGCGACACATCGGTCGCATTCAAGCGCTCGGCCGGACCGGTCGCGCATACCGCCAATAAATCAAAGCCAAGCACATCCTTAGCCGCATCAAACAGCGCCCGCGCCGCCGCCAACCGCTCGCACACGGCTTGAGCCATGCCGACGGCTTGTGCGCCTTGACCGGGGAAGAGGACAGCGGACTTGGACATGGTTATCTCGTGTCGATTGCTAACGGCAAACCAACGCCAATAAGCCTTCGTTGAGTGGGCGATTGTCAAAATGGTGGGTCTCGAATACTCGACCCACCCTACCAGATGCAGCGTTTTGTAGGGTGGGTCGAGGCTTTGCGAGACCCACCAAAGCGACTAATCATCATCCGCGACAATCGATGGCAGCGCCGGCATCGCGGCCAGCTCCGTCACAATCTGGTCGTTCAGGCCAGCTTTGGCGTATTTGGCGGCGACGTGCAGGGCATTTTGGATCGCGCGTTCGCCGGAACTGCCGTGGCAGATCATGCAGATGCCGTCGATGCCGAGCAGCGGCGCACCACCATAAGCGGCATAGTCGTGGCGATGAATCAAATCGTGCAGGGCTTTGTTGGCTAACTGTCGCTCCACTGTCAGCGACTGCATTAACTCGTGATGCACCATCTTCATCACGAAATCGAAAAGTCCTTCGCACACTTTCAAGACGACGTTGCCGAGGAAACCTTCGGTCACGACCACATCACAAGTTCCCTTGTGAATATCCCGGCCTTCGATGTTGCCGATGAAGTTGTCTTTCAGGCTGCTGGCGTAAAAGAGGGCGTGCGTATCTTTCGCCAGGTCGTTTCCTTTGGAGTTTTCCGTGCCGACGTTCATCAGGCCGATGCTGGGCTTTTCCCGGCCAAGAATGTGCTTGGCGAAGATGCCGCCCATGACGCCGTAGGCAAATAAGTGCTGAGGCTTCGGCGCGACGTTGGCACCGACGTCGATCATGACGCAAGGCCCCTTGAGCGTCGGCATTACCGTGGCGATGCCGGGCCGGCGCACGCCTTTGAGGAAGCGGCGCAACCGCAAGCCGCCGGCCACCATCGCGCCGGTGTTGCCCGCGGAGATGATGGCATCGACTTTCTTCTCAGCGAGCAGTTGCCAGGTTCGGCTAATCGAGTTGTCGGGTTTTTTGCGCAGGCCTTCGACCGGCGAGTCTTCCATCGTCACGACTTGCGTGCAATGGAACAGGTCGAGGTGACCACCCAGGGTGCCGCCGGCTTTTGCAACCGATGGCTCAATTTGGGCTCGGTCGCCGACCAGCGTGATGAAGAGTTCGGGATTCGTGGCGATGGCATGAACAGCCCCGGCCACGATTGGATCCGGCGCGAGGTCGCCGCCCATCGCGTCCAATGCAAGACGCATGGGCTATTCCTCCGTATCGTCCGGCATTTCCACAGCTTCGCGGCGTTGGGTGTTAGACCAGCCGCAATTCGCACAAACAGTATGAGGCAGGGCCGGCACACCGCACCGGTTGCAATACTGCACCGCGCGGGCGTGGGCATGGTGGTGGCTGCGGCGCATTCCTTTCTTGGAGCGGGACGTGCGTCGCTTCGGTACGGCCATGATAAACTCGCCTTTTGCCTACGGAATCACTTTCAACTAGGGAAGTTATGATACAAAGGGACTGGGAAGCGTCCACCCGCGCGGGTCGCGTCTCCGTTGGGCTTTTTGCGAGGCTAATCTACATGCCCGAGCGCCGACCCGTATATGTATGCCCGCAATGCAAGGCCCGCATTCCGTTTGGGACCAAGACCAATCCACCGCCCAGCCGGTGCTCTGGGTGTGAACGCAGACTTGTCATTCCGAGCATTGTAAGGATGCCTCCAACCGGTCGAAAACCCAATGCAAGCCAGTCGAATTGATGGTGGCAGTTCGAGAAAAGAGGAGTGAAGTGGACAATCTCTGGGCTCCTTGGCGCCTCGAATACGTCGCCTCCGGCGGAACGAAACCCGAGGGCTGCTTCATCTGTCGGGGGTTAGTAGAGTCGGACGACCGGGCCAACCTGATCGCCTGGCGTGGCGACCGCTCGGCTGTGGTGCTGAATCGCTACCCGTACAACAACGGACATCTCATGGTGGCCCCGCTCGCCCACAAAGGCGGCCTGGATGAACTGAGTACGGATGAATTACTCGACCTGCAACAAGTCGTCCGCCGTTGCGTCAGCGTGTTGCAACAATTGATGACACCCGATGGCTTCAACATCGGCCTAAACCTCGGCCGCGTCGCCGGTGCCGGTTTACCGGGCCACCTCCACTGGCACGTTGTGCCACGATGGAACGGCGACACAAATTTCATGCCCGTGCTGGGCGAGACGAAAGTGATTTCGCAATCGCTGGAAGCGCTTTATGATATGGTGAAGGGACCGCTGGCACTATTTGAAAAGTCATGAGGCTTTTACAGCCAGAGCGTCGTCGAGCGTTCGAAAAACTGCGCCCCATCCAATTATTTCAACGTGACCATCCATAATGACCAAGTTCCTTACAACTGCGTCGTCGATGATCCGCCTGACGTATACGAAGGTCGGCCACTCCGTTACCGGAAACAAAAAAGAACTCTGGTGACGGGCTGATAGGACCAATTCGACAACGTCATGGCCTCCGAGTCCGTAGGTTTGCCCAACGAGCGGAGGGTCAATCTCAATGAGCATGTGGTCATTTACTCCGTCGCTCAGTCGCGCTTTCACCTTACATGCTCGGGGAGTTGCAAGATCGCCCCTCATTTCTCCAGCGCATGACAAATAAAAGTCGGCTGTCATGATGAAGTGCCAGATTTGATCGGCCAAAACTCCGGTGCTACGGCCATTTGCAACAATCGTAGGAATCAACTCCATTGTATTCAGCCCCGTTCACGGGGCTTCCCGCGCAGCGGTCTAGGCCCG